>CAZJPU010000007.1:0-20038 GCA_964548105.1 Candidatus Woesearchaeota archaeon
CTTGGTTTTTTATTTGTAATCACTAATATCAACATCAAATAGAAAAACATTCAGTAACTCTTAATCCTATTTTATTTTTTAAAAAGTTTTTTATTAAATAATAATATTTATTTAACTCTCTTGAGCTGAATAGTTTAATTAAGATTCATGCATATCATGATATCTTTTTAAATGTCTATACATTCCACCATATCTTTCTTCAAAACAAAAAGATCTTACAAATATTTTATGTTCAAGATATCCAAAATCTTCATTATCAAGAACCTTTCCTTCGTTCGCTTGAATTAACATTTTTTTTATTCTTAAAACTAAATTTCTCTCTCCTACATTAAAAGCAGTTGAGGTTGATAATGTATCTAAGCATCCTTGAGTCCATAATTTCATTTTCTTTAGTATTTCTTATAAATAATTTATTAAATCTTTGGGTTTAAAAATGTAGTGTAATATCTAAAGAAAATGAAACATATCTCTCCAACTTCATAAATTTCTATAGAATCAAAACTTTTTGAACTTATTTATAAGTTCTAAAGTATCTACTTGCCCTAAGAAAATAGATCTACAACAATATCTTTCTATTCCTAATTCATCTAAAACCTTTCCAGAGTCTTCTCCCTTTTCTACTCTCTTTTTATATTCTTCCCAGAGGTGACCTATTGGCTTTCCACAACACATGCAACGAATTGGAATTATCATTTTTATAATTTATTTTTTTATTTAAAGCGAAGACAACTTATAAGCTTCACTTCATTACTGAAACTAATACCTATAACATAGGCTGCTTAACTTCTGTGTTCGGAATGAGAACAGGTGTGACCAGCCTACTATGGTCGTCTCCAATTATAACTAAAACTATGCATTTATAAAGCTTTTTATACCTCTAGTAGTTCCGAATGTACTCTACTGAGCAAGGTTTTCTTAATATAACTCTCTAAAGCCTTGAAATACTCAAATTCCAACTTTTGCAGTGCTAATTGTTTTTGTCTTCTTTTCCAATAGTCAATTCGTAGATTAACTCTTGTACTCTCTAAATTCTTCATTCTGAGAACATTTCGTTTTTTATTTTGCTGTTTTTTCTGTTGCTCACTTAATGCTTTTCTATACTCTCTTTTCTGCTGAATAATATTATCTCTGTTATTCATATAGTATTCATCTCTCTTGTCTTTGTTTTTCTCATACCATTTCTTAAAATAAGCACTTGCACGTTGTTTTTTCTGAAATTCAGTTAGTTTAGTCTGCTTCTGTGGTTTTCCGTTTATTGTTTCTTTATCTGCTTTTCTTTGCTTCTTATTCCATTCAACAAACTCTTTAGTTTCAATTTCTTTTTTAAGAAATAGTTTACCACACTTTGGGCATTTAAATCTCAATCTACTTTCAAGAAATACCAATGGATAATAACATTTAGGGCAAGTTGGATTTTGCATTAAAAATGCAGTTTTAAGAATTATTTATATGAGATTTACTACACGAATAATCTAATTTAAGAAGTTAATACCTAATGAAAATTTTTTGTATAGAATAGTGTATTTATTTTTGCAACTATTTCTTAAATTTTTTATATAAAACAAAAAAGATTATAATTATTACAACTAAGGAGATAACGATTATTATAATAATATATTTATTTTGAGATATCTCAGAGCATTCATTAGTTTGATAGGGGCTTGGTGAAAATTCCATTAAATATTCTCTAACCAAATCATCATCCACGTAAACTTTTATTATAGACTTATCATAATCTTTCAGATTTTTAGACATCCCTTTAATTGGGCAATCTACATATCCAGGACATTCATAAACAGCCACATTTGGCCATTCATTATAATTTAAACCTTCAGTAAACATCTTAACATTTAATGGAGAAAGTTCTGTATCTAATAATTTTTCATTATTAATAAAAACTTTTATTCTTGTTGCATTATCAGAATAATAAAATTGGTATGGTCTTTGAAAATAATGTAACGGATTTCTATTACAGGTATCTTCTAGAAAATAATATTTTTCATCATAAGTACTTGTTTGCCCAGAAGAAATGCCATTCATAAAACTAAATTTTTCTGACATAAACTTAATTTCTTTAGTACATAACCTATCTGGAGGTGGAAGAGTTCCCGCAAGTACAATTTGTATACATATAATACAAAAGATTATTCCTCCTATCCACTCTTTTTTAACCATATAATTATGGGATGAAATATTCTTTAAAAAACTATCTTATAATGTTCCCCTTCTCATATTTAAGGCACATCTTGCGCATATTGGATTACTTGAATTTACCCTCCTTCCACAAATTGCACATCTATTAACAATTCTAACATTATAACCGGCTATCATATATCCATCAATACCATCTGTAATGATTTTTCCTTCTTCCACAAGTTTGAGTATATGCCTTTTTACAACAGGTGTACTTCTTTTAGACTTCTTATTTAATTTTGTAGTTATTTCCCCCACTGTTAAAGGCATTATTTCATTACTAAGCAATTTTATAATGCTATTTTCAAGTAATTTATCTTCAACCTTTTTTCTCATTTTCTTGTTCTATTTCTCCTTTTACTAATTGACCTTTTAATGATAGTTCTTTTCCCCCATCAACTACCCAATATATACTATCTTTTTTAGGGTCAATTTTAAACAAGTCTATGAATTTTGCAGGTATTCTAATACTCATTTGTTTTTTATTTATTTTCAATATTTTTCTAAATAGAAACCCTTTTAACTATCGGATTTTTGATTTAAATTAGGGTTAACAGAGATTACGTTAGTTGTTGGAAGTTACTTTCACAACAACTGACCTCTTATTATTCCCTTTTTCAGTATTTGTGGGGGTGCCGGAGTGGTCAAACGGAACGCGCTCAAGACGCGTTGGCTTAGTGCCTACAGGGGTTCGAATCCTCTCCTCCACATTAATTTACCCCTTTAGTAAGTAAAAGTATGGAAAGATATAAATAATCGATATACTTCTTTTATAAACAATGAGATTGCTTTTTTCAAAAAAATCAAAAAAGGAATTATTTAATATTCTTAAAGACAAACATAATTGTAATTCTATTAAAGAATTGTCCTATAAAATAAAAATCTCTAAAAAAACATTGCAAGGATGGTTTTATGACCAAAAGAGATATTTACCTGAAAATATAATTGATAAAAATATGAAAAGAAGATTTGAAATCTTAGATGAAAAAGAAGATAACTGGGGTCAAATAAAAGGTGGGAAAAAAATTTATAATTTGACCATAAGAGAACAAGGGATTAAAGAGATTAAGAGAAGACAGGCCTTGGGGGGAAAGAGGGCTGCTGAAACAAAATCTAAATTTGAAGAAAGAAATTTCTCAGTATGTATAAAGGATCCATTATTCTTAGAATTTTATGGAGCTCTTCTTGGAGATGGGTGGATTAGTAAAAATACTCCAAAGAACAAATGGATGATAGGCCTATGTGGAAATTTATCTTTAGATAAAAGTTATATATTATATATGAATGAAATTATTAAGAAACTTTTTAATAGAAATGGAAATCTTTCAGAAAGGGCTCAAAATAATACAATTCAATTTATATTCAGACACAAACTTCTATTTAAATTTATGACAGAAAAATTAAATTTTCCCATTGGTAAAAAAAGGGACCTTCAAATATATAATAAGATTTATGGATTAGATTTTAATTTATTAAAAAAAGTAATAAGAGGCATATTTGACACTGATGGTTCATTTTTTCTTTGTAAGAATAGATCAGGAGTATCTAATTATCCTCGTATTTCAATACATATGAATTCTCCGTTATTAATTAAACAGATAGGAGATGTTCTTATGAATAATGGGTTCAAAGTAGGTTATAGTGATAAAGGAAAAATGATAAACTTGAATGGAAAAAAACAATTGTCCAAATGGATAAAAGAAATTGGTTCTTCAAACAAAAAACATATTGATAGGATAACTAATTTTATTGTTAATTCAAAAGAATATTCAACTAGTACCAAAGAGGGTTTGATGAGAATTTTCACATTAGAAAAATATGCTTCAAAAAACTAATGTGGAAATGGGAGCACTCTCCCCTGCATAAGACTTAAAATTCTAACTCATTAAACTAATAACCCCTTTTTGGATTAAAAAAATTGCAACAATTACAACAATTAATTTTGGCATTGTAAAAGAACCTGCCGTAATAATTATTAATCCTGAAACAATATCTAATGCACTTGTAATATTAAACCTCGCTATAAATACAACTCCTTTTACTAATAAGAACAACCCTATAACTACCATAAAATTACTCAAAAAGCTTATATGAAACATCCCAAAAAGCCAGAAGATTAATCCTATCAAAATATCCAAAATTCCAAGTACTTTAATTATCATTTTACATAGATTTTTTAAACTACTCCTTTCTTTTAAATTTATCTATAAGCCCAAGTAGCTCAGTTGGATAGAGCACTTCCCTCCTAAGGAAGGGGTCGAAGGTTCAAGTCCTTCCTTGGGCGTATAAATCCTAGGGGAATACATATTCCTTAAATTATTTAAACACACCTTGTTTATCTCAAATAAAGAAAATCTAAACTATTAAAAACTCTTATTTTATTTAATAATTATGAAAAAGTATGATTGTATTGGAATTGGAAGTCCACTTTTGGATTTAACATTTAATGTTACAGATGATATCTTAGATGAACTTGGTTTAAAAAAAGGAGAAATGTGCCTTATAGATAAAGAAAAAAGTAAAGAGATTCTCAAAAAATTAAATTCTTTAAATAAAGATGTTTCTCCAGGAGGATGTTGTTCAAATACTGTTGCAGGAATAAGTGCATTAGGAGGAAAAGCAGTTTTCTTAGGAAAAATTGGAAATGATGTTCATGGAGAAATTTATGAATCTAAAACAAAAAAACAAGGAGTTATCACCAGACTTTCTAAACATGACTCAGAAATTACAGGCCACTCAATAACATTTATAACTCCAGATTTTGAAAGAACATTTGCAACACATCTTGGAGCTTCTCTATATCTTAAAAAACAAGATATTATTGATGAAGAAATTAAAAATAGTAAAATTCTGCATATTGAAGCTTATCAACTAGAAGATCCCTCTTTACGTGAAATAAATCTTCATGCTATCGAGATAGCAAAAAAAAATAATGTTTTAGTTTCTATGGATTTAGCAGATCCTGCACTAGTTTTAAGAAATTTAGATTTTCTTAAAGATTTTATTAAAAATTCTATAGACATTGTGTTTGCTAATGAAACAGAGGCACAAGCATTTACCGGAAAAGAGTATAAACAAGCTTTATTAGAGATTTCTAATATTTGTAATATCGCAGTTGTAAAATTAGGAGAAAAAGGAAGCCTAATAAAATACAAAGATATTATTCATGAGATTCCATCTTTTAAAGTTAAAACTGTAAATACTAATGGTGCCGGAGATATGTATGCTGCAGGAGTTTTATATGGGGTTGTTAACAATCTTTCTTTTGAAGAAACTGGAAAACTTGCTAGTTTTGCAGCATCACTAGTTGTTTCAAATTCTGATACAAGATTAAATCAAGATCAAATAAATAAAATAAAGCTTATAAACTCTAATCGCCCTGAAAATAATAAATGGAAGACTACAAAATAAAAGATATCTGTTTAGCAGAGTTTGGAAGAAAAGAAATAGAAATGGCAGAAAAAGAAATGCCAGGGTTAATTGCTCTTAGAAAAAAATATAATCAGAAAAAACCCCTTCTTGGAGCAAGGATTACTGGAAGCCTTCATATGACTATTCAAACTGCAGTTTTAATAGAAACTCTTAAAGAATTAGGGGCAGAAGTTAGATGGGCTTCATGTAATATTTTTTCAACTCAAGATCATGCAGCTGCTGCAATTGCAAAATCTAAGACTCCTGTTTTTGCATGGAAAGGAGAAAATTTAGAAGAATATTGGGAATGCACGAAAAGCGCACTAGATTTTAATGGTAAGGGGCCTAATTTGATTGTTGATGATGGTGGAGATGCAACTTTAATGGTACATAAAGGAGTCGAAATAGAAAAAGATCCTAAATTACTTGATAAAGATTATAATGAAGAATGTGAAGATTTTAGAGAATTAATAAAATGCTTAAAAAAAGTTTATGAAAAAGATCCTAAATTTTGGCATAAACACCTTAAAGATATTAAAGGAGTTTCTGAAGAAACAACTACTGGTGTTCATCGTTTTTATCAAATGCATGATGAAAAAAAATTATTGTTTCCAGCAATAAATGTTAATGATTCTGTTACAAAATCTAAATTTGATAATTTATATGGTTGTAGAGAAAGTCTTGCAGATGGAATTAAAAGAGCAACAGACATTATGATTGCTGGAAAAACAACAGTTATTTGTGGTTATGGTGATGTTGGAAAAGGATGTGCTCAAAGCATGAGAGGATTTGGAGCAAAAGTAATAATTACTGAAGTTGATCCTATTTGTGCCTTGCAAGCAGCAATGGAAGGCTATTCTGTTAAAACAATAGAAGATTGTTTAGGAGAGGCAGATATTTTTGTAACTGCTACAGGAAATTGTGATATCATAACATTAGAACACATGAAAAAAATGAAAGACCAAACAATTGTTTGCAATATCGGACATTTTGATAATGAAATTCAGGTTAGTGAACTTGAAAAATTTCCAGGAATTAAAAAAATAAATATTAAACCTCAGGTTGATAAATATCATTTTCCAGATAATCATGAAATAATTCTTTTAGCACAAGGAAGACTTGTTAATCTAGGATGTGCAACAGGACATCCAAGTTTTGTTATGAGCACTTCTTTTACAAATCAGGTTCTTGCACAAATAGATTTATGGGAAAATGATTATGAGATTGGAGTTTATATGCTTTCTAAAAAACTTGATGAAGAAGTTGCGCGATTTCATTTAGAAAAACTTGGAGTTAAATTAACAAAACTCTCTAAAAAACAAGCAGATTATCTTAGACTTCCAGTTGAAGGCCCTTATAAATCTGATCATTATAGGTATTAATTCTGCTTTCCATAAATTTAATAAACCCTAAAAATTAAGCTATTTTATGCGCGGGTGGTCTAGTGGTTATGATTTTTCGCTTCCAACGAAAAGACCCGGGTTCAATTCCCGGCCTGCGCATTTTTTTCAATTCTTACATATAATCAAAAGATTATTCGATCAATTTTCATACAAATAAAACCAATCTCTTTTTTTAATTCCTTTTTCAACTTCTCTAATTATTTTTTTAGCTTCTCCTAATGACAAATAATCCATTGAAATTCCAGAAATTTCTTGAACAAGATTTCTAACATAAAAAATTCTATCTTTTTCATCTAAAGGTTCGATTTCATCAACACGCTTTAAAACATCTTTAATTATAATATCTACAATTTTTTTCATTGGATTTATGAGGCCTTACTTTCTAAGTTTTTTATCCAGGTTTGTGCAGTAATCCCTCTTTCACATTTACAAGGTTCTTGAGTACCAATTAGTCCGATTCTAGCACCTTTTGTAGAATCATATTTTATTGTTTTTCTAACCGCAGGACCATAATCTCCAGGACTTAAAACACACCTTGTTTCAGCAGCCATTAAACCTCCTATAATATGGTTTGTTATTACAACACTCTGAGTAGGAGCATTCATACAACTCATTGATTGTCTTTCTTGTAGTAAGGCACGATCAGTTCCTAATTTACAATCCAAACATGAAGATTTTCCAGGCTCATAAACAACTACCTGTCCTGCATTATAATCTGTTCCACCACTAATTAACGGTATTCCATATCTAATAGCAAAGTGATTTAAAACAGCCCTAGTTCCAAGATTATCCACACAATCAATTAATACATCGGGATTTATTGTTTTTATTTGATCTTCAAAATTTTCATTAACTCTTTCCATAATTGGATGAACTCTTACATTAGGATTTATTTCATTTATCCTTTTTGCAAGAACTTCTGCTTTATACTCTCCAACAGCATTATAAAACATTATTTGTCTGTTAAGATTTGTTGTTTCAATAACATCATCATCAACTAAATAAATATCACTAAGATTAGTATGGGTAAGTCCTAACCCTAAGAAATTTCCTAAAGCTCCTGCTCCTACAATTAATGCCTTTTTATTTTCTAAAGGAGCAAGATTTATACTTCTTGCAGTTCCTGAAAATCTTTCTTCTGTAGGTTTATAACTAAGATTTTTTAATTGTCTTTCAAACATTAGGTTTTGTATAACTTCTCCAACTAACAACCCAGAAATTACCTCACTTGTTACTCCTTCTTGTTCTTTTCCATCATAATCTGGAATTCTTACTCCTTTTCTACATTCAAAAAATTGAGCTTTTTTTTCATTTCCAAGAACTACATATAATGGAATATCTTCTCTTGTTGCAAATTTTCGATAGTCTCTAATTGTTTCTTTATTATTTGTTGTAGTAATTAACATGTCAGGCCTTTCAATTAGATTTCCACTAATTTTATCTAATGACATATGAATTCCAGAAACATCTATTAAGGGATTTATTTCTTGAACTTTTTTTTCTAATTCTTCTACCTTTGAATTCCCTTCTCTTGATTGCGATAATAAAAATTCTCTTTTGTCATAACTTCTTCCAGTAATTTGATTATCCACTCTTTCATTATCATAAATTCTTATATCTCCAACCCCTAGAGCAGCAAGAGAAACAGTTAAAAAATTACTTATGTGTCCACTACCAATAATTCCAATACTTGCATTTGCAAGTTTTGTTTGATCCCATCCATCAATTAATTCTTGTCTGCCATATCTATTTATTGTTTCAGTCATTTTCTCCAATTATAATTTGGCCATCCATTCCAGTATTATCTTTTATTACGCTTTTTACATCATCTACTTCTCTTCTATTATGTTCTGCCCATCCACTAACTACATGATCATCTTGCACCCTATACCAAGACTTTTTTGGTTTTGATTTTTTTTTATCTTTTTTACCTTTAAACCCTCCAAATAATTTACCAAATTTTGGAACAAATATTCTTTTTGGTAATATTAATTTTGACTTTACTTCTTTTGCCATTATTTTTTTATTTAATTCTAAACCAGATCCTTCTGCAATTCTCAAAGGAACTTTTCTAGCTTCATAGTGATCCTTACCACATGTACTACAATAATTTCTTGTTGCAACTTCTGAATACGGATGACTTCCAATAGCATTTACAACAACACTATATGCATAACTTACTTGCATAGGAATTCTAACAATTAATTTTTCCATTGGCATTCCTGCAAGAGGATTTTCATCTAATTCTTCAAAAACCATTTCTAAACGTCTACTAGTATTATTTCTATCACAAACAACAATTGTTGAATTTCCATTTCTTGTTTTTTTAATATCTCCTTGTAAAAAATCTAATTCTTCATAAGTTGTAATATAATTTGAAGGTGCTATTTGATTTAATACATTTTTTAGATTATCATCATCAGTTCCTGAATGAAATGTAGGAAAATTTGCATGACTATGCCACCATCCAAGAACTCTTTTATTCATTCCTCTTATTTCTCTTCCAGCTCTTATTACTGCACTTGCAGGTATTTCTGTATGTGCAGAATTATTATCTTGGTCTGGCGCAAAATAAACATCATCTGCTAGTCTGCTTCTCCTGTCAGGACTTCCAATTAAATAACCATAACATTCAATATTTTTTCCACTTCTATCTCTTGCTAAATCTGCATACATTCTTGCTTTTTGCAACGCATCTTTTGCTAGGTAAACTCTTGAAAAATTCTGTCTTTCAACTTTTCTTCCTTCAGGTTCAGAGGTTAAAGCGGCTTCTAATCTGTCCATCATTTTAAGAACCTCCCGGCTGATAATTTATATTTGTGATTGGTAACCCTTTCTCCTTAACTTCAGACATACTGATTATCCTGCTTGAAAAATTATTATCATTAAGACCATGATGAGGATGCACTCCTTGCCGATTATACCCTCTTAAAACTATATTTCTAGCATCTATCAAAAGCTTAGCAAAAGCTTTTCCTTTTTCCATACCATTTTCTAAAAAACTAGAATCATAATCTCCCATACAAAGACTCCCACCATCTCCATAAAAAGGTCCTGAAACATGACCCATTCTATAAGGCCATTTTTCAAGACGAGGACCATCAGTACCATGAAGTATGTTAACCCCTAATTTATGGCCATCAAATCTATACAGATTACCATTATAAGGAGATTGTAATACATGTTCTGGAATTTCCACATAAACCTGCACAAGACTAGTTCCATTTTTTTTAAATCCAAAGTCTTTTTCATGGTATTCCTTTTTTTTACATAATAAACTAAGATCTGTCCTTTTTGCTTTTAATTTTTGAAATTCTTGACTATCTTTTAAATTTTCTCGTAAAGCTTGTAGTGATAATTCTCTTAATTTCCTATCTGCAATATCTTCTTGTAAATCATTTAAATATATGGAAGGCATTAAAACATACCCCTGCCTTCCTATCTTTAAATCTGGTTTTTTTTGAACACTTGCTAGTGTAAAAATTGTTCTATTAACTATTGCAAAATTTAATCCACCAACAATTCTTGAGATTAAAGAATCATTCCTAGAACTTTTTGAGGTATCCTGGCCTAAAAGCACTTCTTCAAGTCTGTTTCTTTTTGGAGCATTAATTCTTGGCCTTACTTGTTCTAGTTCTTCTGCCCGATTCATAATATATTTTTCAATTTCTGCATCATATTTTGAACTACCATCATCTTTAAAATGCCCTTCTTCAGAAACTCCAAAAAGACCATCTAATTGTTCTTCATTACTATTTCTTAAAAAAGGAAACATTTCTTGAACAACAAAATTTACCCCTCTTTCATAATTTCTATTAAACTCTTCTGAAAAATCACAAGATTTTAATTCTTCTCTTAAAAACCCTTCCTGAAATTGACCATAATCTTCTTTTAATTTTTTATCAATCAATTTTTCTAAAACAACTAATAATGGTCCTTCTTGAACCTCACTTCTGGTGTTTCCAGATTTGAAAACACTTTGGCCAGCTCTTCCCATGCCATTACAGTAATACATTCTTTCATCTATTACAAATACCGGTTGTTCAAGAGCAACCTTAAAAAAAAGATTCTCATTAATTATTCTTTCTTTTAAGGCTCTTGAAAAATCAGCTAATCTTCCCTCAGGAAGAGCAGACCCTTCATCACCTAACCTTTGATTTAATTGGTTTGTCATTTTATTTTGTATTTTTTATATTTTAGTGCAAATAAAAAAAAGAAAAAAAATTAAATTGCACTTAAAGCAAATTCTAAACCTCCTTCTTGAACTGATGCAACTTCCATCTCAAGAGCTTGGTATGGAACTCCTCTATGGGTTCTTTCTTGAAACAATCCAGATACATTATCCTCAGGTTTTATTGAGACTCCATTTGCTGTTACACTGTATTCACTACTCATCTCACTCTGAACACTTTGAGCAGTTGCTACTTCGTCTTGTTTAAGTTGTTTTCTCTCTGTTAGATATCCTAAAACATCTCCAACATTAGAATCTCGATAAGCCTCTGGAAGAGCTCTTACAATCCCATCTTCAGGTCCTGAAAGAGCAGTCCTTATGCTTGCCACATATCTGACTTCTTGTTCTGGTTGAGTTTGTCCTTCTCCTGCCATGATTTTAGATGACCTCCTTACATGTATTTTTTAATTCCATTAAAGAAACCAAGGAATCAGTAGGATTTTCAAAAGTTTCTTTTGAAAACTCCACTTTTCTTACTCGGCTTCCTGGAAGATTAAATTTAAAAGAACTAAGGGTTTCTTCAAGAACTGATTTTAATCCCCTAGCTCCCATGCCTCTTTCATAAGCTAATTTTGCAATTGCTTCAAAAGAATCTTCATTAAATCTTGCATTTATTCCATAAGCTCTAAAATCATTTACATAAGATTCAATTGGAGAATCATCTGACTCTTTCAAAATATTTACGAGATCCTCTTGATTTAATTCTCTAAATTTTGCTATTACTGGAATTCTTCCTAATAATTCTGGAATCATTCCATATTGTTTTAATGCTACTAATAGTTCCTGAGAACTAGAATCAGCTAATGCTTCACCATCACTTCCTGATTGAAGCAATGGATCCTCATAATCTCCCTTTAAGATATTATAAACTCCTGAAAAAGCTCCACCTCCAATAAACAAAATATTTTTTGTATTTACTACTGCTTCTCCTTCACTTCCTATGACTTTAACATCTCCTTCTTCTATAATTTTTAAAAGCCCATTTTGAACATCTCTACCAGAAACATCTCTACCAGTTCCTGGTTGTGCTGCAAGTTTGTCTATTTCATCAAGATAAATTATTCCCCTAGAAGCTGCCTCAGTATCTCCTTCTGATTTTATTACTAAATCTTGTACTAATGAATCTACATTATCTCCTGTATAACCTGTTCCTGAAAATCTTGTTGCATCAGCTATTAAGAATGGAATATTTAATAATTCTGAAATTTTTCTAATAACATATGTTTTTCCACAACCTGTGGGCCCTACAAATAAGAGATTTGATTTTTCACTAGCTTCATTATTACTTAATCCTTGGTAATGATAACAAACAGAATTACAAACACTTTGCATTGCTTCTCTTTGTCCAATCACAGATTCACTTAATTCTTCATATAATTGTGTTGGAGTAATATTAAATTCAAATCTTGTTTGAGGTTCATATTCTCTTTTTAATACCGGCAATGCTTTTTGTGCTGTTGCTGTTCCCAATACCCTATCTAAACTTCCTTGTGCCATTTTATATAAATTTAAAAAGACTGAAGAACTATTCCTACAGTCTTTCGCGAGACAAGCCTTGATTTTTTAATCAGGGCTTTTTTTTGTTTAATTTTATTGTTTTTATTTACGCAGCTCTTGGTTTCCATGATTTAATATAATTAGTTATTATTTCTGCTGCCTGTTCTGGAGCTTGTTCATGATATTCATTTGTTATTCTTTGAGTTATTTTTCCGTTTTCAAACCTATAAATTGTTGGTAGTTCATGAAATATTTTAGCCCGATTTAGAGAAACTACGATCCCATCTAATACATTTCCTGATATTAATTCTGTTCCAATACCCCCTACACTAACAGCTATAGCAGGCCAAGTACTATCTGTCATATGATGCGCAAAATCATGTTTTGTTATTCCTTCAACAATTGCAGTTCCTCCTGTTGCACCATCTAATACACCTTGGTCTGCATCCCCTCCTATTTTTATAAGTACTCTACTAGCATGAGTTCCGCATGAAGGTCCGGTATCATCATTTATTGTCATTCTTGGAAAATCTTTTCCTGAGGAATGAAATCCTGCATAACATCCTGCATTTGCACCTGCACTCCGACTAACAACTAAATGTCCGCGGCTTATCTGCGATCCTATAGACTCTGAATTATCTGCTTCTGAAATTCTGAGCACAAATTCATAATTATTTGTGTATTTATTTAATACAGAAAGTTTTTCAAAAAGTTCTGGTTTCATTCTTCTAGTTTTTCCTTTTTTTATTTTTCTCAAAAGTCTTGTAAGTTTTCTAGGTGCATAATCTTCTGTTAATCTTCTTACTGCTTCTACTTCTTCTGGACTTCCAAATTTCTGTTCTGAAATCATTCCTACAAGATTTTCTAAAGAAATTCCTGAAATTATTCTAGGATCATCAATATCTATTCCAGAAAGAGTATCTGTTATTTTTGCTATTGCAATTCCTAGAGCAACTTTATTTTCATAATGTGGAAATGCTTCTTGCACTGAACTTGATGTTTGTGCCATTAATACATAATTATCTAGTTCTTGGCGTGTTTTTATTTCTAATTCATTATAAGCATTATGCCAAGAACTAATAATATTATTTCCAAAAACCCTTCTTGCAACATCTTTAGGATTATGATATAAAAATTTGTCTAATGGAAATGCAAGTTTTGCACCCATTCCTAAACAACTTACTGCCCCAATTCCTGCAGCTACTCTTGGGAAAAAATATGCCATTCCTCCAGCAGTTACAAGCCCTGTAAGAGACATTTTATTAATATTATTTATAACCCATCTTCTCCCTTTTCGATAAGCTTCTCCTGTTCTTTCTGTTTTATAAAGAATCTGGCTTTTTTCACCTTCTATTAATTCAGATTCATTTAGTGCTTTTACTATTTTATTTTCTAAGTAGGCCTTTACCATACTACCTATAGGAGTTGTATTTTTATTATACATTCCTTACAAAAAAATGTCATAGGTGTTGTATATTAAACAAATATTTAAATATTCTAAATCTTTATATTTAATATCTAGAATCTAAAAAATGCCTCTTGACTCTAAAACTATTAAAGAAATCTGTGATTTTGTAAAAACAAAACCAAGAAGTGTTCAAGAGATTTCTGTTCATATCTCTAAAAATTGGCGTACTGCTGAACGTTATGTTGAAAAAATTCAAGAAGAAATTGGTTGTATTGCTTTTAGAATATTTCGAAAAGATACTAGAGGAGCTTTAAAAATTGTTTATTGGAATTTTATAGAAGATATCCATTCTACCAGTTTTCAAGAAGAATTATTAGAAAATATTTTAAATTTTCGTAGAAAACAGGATTTTTCTCCCTTTGATATTTTTCAATACGTTTCTGATAAAAAAAAGAAAATCTATATTGAAGATGCTAGTGAGATTGACCCAGATCTTGAAATTAGTGAAGACCAAGATTTAATAGGATTTTTAAGACAAGCATCTAAACAAGTATTTGTTTTTTCAGGAAACCTATCTTGGATAAACGCATGTCAAGGAAAAACACAAATGATGGATATTATAAGAGAACTTGCAAAAAGAAATATTTCTATAAAAATAATAACAAGAGTTTCAGTGGTAGGAGCAGAAAACTCAAAAAAACTCCTTACAATTAATAAAGAAGTTGGAAGAGAAGCAATCGAAATAAGACATAGATATCATCCTTTAAGAGGAATAATAATTGATAATAAAATTATTAAACTTAGAGAGAAAAGAAATCCAGAATATTATAAAAAAGGAGAACTTCAAAAGAAAATAGAAATTTTTTATGATATTTATGATAAAGACTGGGTAGAATGGCTTCAAAAAGTTTTTTGGAAATTATTTTCTACAGCAATGTCTGCTGAAAAAAGATTAAAAGAAATTGAAAAAGTTCAATTAAAACTTTCTAAGTTTTCTTAATAAAAAGAAATATAAACTTCATTGCCTTATAAATTAAATGGGTCTAGATGATAGAACAGACGAATTTCGCAGAGAATTAGAAACTGCTCCTGAAAATTCTGATTTATGGGGAGTTTTACAAAAAGTTGCTTTTAGGGTTGATTTGAAAGATGAACAACCTAACAATCCCCAGTATAATTGGTTTGAGGCTCAGAGGAGAGTGCTTGAGTGGACAGATACTCAGCCAATCAGAAATTGGCAAACTCTTTCTCAATATGTAACTGGAAGTTTAAATGGAAATGCCTGGACCTGTTATAAAGATAATGAAAGTCCTGGAACTGCTTTTGATCACTGGATGTTTGTTCAGAATAATCTAGCAGACCATGTCATGCATTATTCTTCTGATTCTAATGAGAGTTTAGATTCAGACTTAGACTTAAAGTTGGGTTAATTCTCGACTAAACTATCTCAACAACCTCTTTAAATTCAATCTATAAAAAATATCAACTTCTTGATGAAAAAATCCTGTTAGCTTTTTCTTAGATTTTTTTAAATCAATCCATCCACATTTAGAATGTTCTTCACTTAATTTTAATTGACCTCCCCTTTTAGGTTTGCAAAGAAAAATAATCATAGTAATTCTCTGCCCATCATCCCTTTTAAAATGCCTAACTCCTAATGGATGTATAACCTCCACATAAATTCCTGTTTCTTCTCTAATCTCTCGCATTAAACCAAGTATTGGATCTTCACCAAGTTCTAATCTTCCCCCTGGAAGTTCCCAAATGCTAGGGCTTTGAACATCTTTTTTAGACCTTTTAATTATAAACAATTTTTTTTTATAAGCAATAAATCCTTTTACAGCAATTCTAAAATTAATCTTTGAGTCTTTTTTCATAACTTTTAGAGTATTCATGGATATTTATAAAATCTTAAACTAAAAAAACACCTTTTTAAAATATATATTTAACAATGTTTTGATTAATTTGCATAGTGCAAAAGCTTTTAAACAAAGGAAAAAACTTATTTTTATAAAAGATGACAATTTTAGAAATACTTGGAAAATTTCATAATGAAAATTATAAAAAACTACTCCTAATTCCAATTATATTACTTATTTTTTCATTAGGTTATCTTGCATTTTTTTATTCTACAAATGGGGATTTTATAAAAAAAGACATTTCTCTTACAGGAGGAACCTCAGTAACTATTTTTTCAGAAGAAGAAATTATTCTTGATGATTTAAGAAATTTTTTATCTGAAAAAATAGAAGACTTTACACTCCATGAACTTTCAGATTTCCGTACTGGAAAACAAAAAGCAGTTATTATCGAATCTCCTCTTGCTACAAGTGATTTAAGAACAATTATTGAGGAATTTATTGGTGAAGAACTAACTAATGAAAATTCAAGTATAGAATCTACTGGCTCTTCTCTTGGAGAGGGTTTTTACCAACAATTGATTTATGCAATAATATTATCTTTTTCTTTTATGGCAATTGTTGTATTTTTTATTTTTGGCGGAAACATGAAAATGAAACTGCTTTTAATTGTTGTTACAGCACTACCCTTTTTATTATTTACAACAAGAATTATTAATATAAAAACAGTAATTATTCTAAACGCCTTAATTTTATTATTAAGTCTTTTTGCATATTTTAAATATAGCATCCCAAGTGCAGCAGTAGTTATTTCTGCTTTTGCAGATATCATAATGACTCTTGCACTAGTTGATTTATTAGGAATAAAAGTTTCAAGTGCAGGAATTATTGCCTTTTTAATGCTTATAGGTTATTCTGTAGATTCAGATATTATGCTTACAACAAGGTTATTAAAAAGACATGACCAAGAAAAAAGATTTTTTAATGCCTTTAAAACAGGAATTACAATGACATTAACTTCTATTGTAGCAATTACTGTAGCCCTTATTATTACTCAAAGTTTTTCAGAAGTTTTAAAACAAATATTAACAATTTTATTAATTGGATTATTTTTTGATATCCCAAACACCTGGATTACAAATGCTTCAATATTAAAATGGTATTTAGAAATTAAGGAGAAAAAAAGATGAAAAAAATAGACTGGAAAATATGGCTTTTGATTTTTGTAGTTTTAGGATCTTTATTAGCTTTATTTCCCTTAGATTTTTCAAAAGGTGTTGAGATAACTTCAGTTGAACAAAATTCAACAGCATTTGATGAAGGACTAAAATCAGGCCAGATAATAACAAGTATTGAAGGTCAACCAATAACTAATTTTAAAGATTATAAAGAAATTATTAATTCAAAATTTCCTTCTGAAGAAAAAATAAAACTTTCAATTACTACAACTGAAAGAGAGTTTATTCTTTTTTCAGATACAGCCCCTAAAATCTCTGTAAAAGAGATTGAAAAAACACGGATTAAAACAGGTTTAGATTTATCAGGCGGAGCTCGTGCTTTAGTAGAAGCTGAAAGGCCTTTATCTTCTACAGAACTTAATGATTTAATTGCTGTAACAAGTCAGAGATTAAATGTATATGGCTTAAAAGATGTAAATATAAGGCCTGTTTCTGATCTTTCTGGAAATAATTTTATGTTAATTGAAATTGCAGGATCTACTCCTAAAGAACTTGAAGATTTAATTGCAAAACAAGGGCACTTTGAAGCAAAAATAGGAAACAAAACGGTTTTTGTAGGAGGAGATAAAGATATAACTTATGTTGCAAGAACAGGACAACAATCAGGAATTTATTCATGTAACGCTTATTCAGAAGGTGGAGAAATTTGTAGTTTTAGATTTTCAATTGCACTAAGCGAAGCAGCAGCACAAAACCATGCAGATATAACTAATCAATTAGGAATTAATAGTTCTAATCCCGAATATTTAGATAAAAATCTTGATTTATATTTAGATGATAAGTTAACAGACTCATTGTTTATTGGAAAAGATCTAAAAGGCTCTGCTACAACTCAAATTTCAATTAGTGGTTCTGGGGTTGGTCAGACTAGAGAAGAAGCTTACGACGATGCAGTTAATAATATGAAACAATTGCAAACTGTTTTAATTACAGGAAGTTTACCTTTTAAATTGCAGATTGCAAAATTAGATACTATTTCCCCATTACTTGGAAAACAATTTATTAATACTATATTATTAGCAGGTATTGCAGCAATAATTGCAGTCGGAATAATGACTTTTTTGCGTTATAGAAAAATAAAACTTTCTTTAGCAGTTTTATTAACAAGTTTATGCGAGGTTATTATTATTTTAGGAATTTCTGCATTATTTAAGCGAAATCTTGATCTTCCAGCAATTGCAGGAATTATCGCAGCAATAGGAACAGGAGTAGATTCTCAGATAATAATTTTAGATGAATCTCAAATGAGTAACGAATCTTCTTTAAAAGAGCGTATTAAGAGAGCATTGTATATTATTTTAGGAACTTATGTAACTACTTTATTTGCACTTCTTCCTTTGCTTTGGGCAGGAGCAGGATTATTAAAAGGATTTGCGATAACAACTATCATAGGAATATCAACAGGAGTTTTTATTACAAGACCTGCATTCTCAGAAATAGTAAAAAGAATTTTAAAAGATTAGAAATTAAATGCATCAGGGTTTTCTTCTAAAATTTTTTTATAAAATTTTATATTTTTTCTAACTCCTTCATGCAACATTACTCTAGGTTTATAACCTATTTCTTTAATTTCACCAACATTTAATTTCACTTCTTGAGGCTGTGCAATCTCTTTATCAAAATTTTTTATTTTACTATTGCTTTTTGTCTCAGAAATAATAAATTTAGCTAATTCAAAAACATTATATTCTTCTTCTCCACTAATGTTATATGCTTTATTCCACTCATCATGTTTTATTGCTAAAATAACTCCATCTACAAAATCATCTATATATGTAAAATCAAGAGTTTTTGTTTTTAAGTCTCCATAGATCTCTAAATCCTTATTTAATAAGGCATTTACAATAAATAAGTGTATTAATCTTTTTGTTTTATCTAAAATAGGGCCATAAACAGTAGAAGGCCTTACAATAAGATATTTTATTCCATAACAGTCATTGTAGGCCTTACATAACTCTTCTCCATAGATTTTACCTGCAGTATAAGGATTTTTTTCTTTGCTTAAAACCCTTGAAGAAGAAAAATAAATTATTCTAGGAATCTTATTTTTTTTACAAAATTCTAAAACTTTATACATATTATTAACATTTTCATGACTTAGTTTTGGATTTTCAATTATCTTATTTATCTTACAAAAATCAGCAGTATGGATAAAAATATCTGCTCCCCCACTTAACTGAATATCTTCTAATTGTGAAACATCTTTACCTTCTTGTTTATCAATAGCTAAAACAATCTTATGACCTTCTTTTTCTAGTCTTTCTTTAAGATGAGTTCCAATAAGTCCTAAATGCCCTGTTAATGCAATATCCATTTTTTTATATTATATTTTTTAAATAATAAGGTATTATAAACTATGTGCTTCTAAAATGCTACATAATTTTATGAAATCTATCAATTTATCATTAGTTTCCTAAAGTTATTTTTGGTTTTCATACAAAAACCCAACTAATTAAAGAAAAAATACCTAATAAAACTCCTGCAATAATATCAATTAGATCGTGTTTTAGAAGATAGAATCTTGAATAAAGAACAAGGAACAAAACAAATAAAATTAAAATACAAACATACACATTTGGAAAAAAAGATAATATTCCAAATAAACTAAGAAAAGTTATTCTTGCAGCATGTACACTTGGAAAAGAGGATGCATCTAATTTTTCTAAAAAATTACTATATTTTATTTTACAAGGTCTTGGTTTAAAATAAAAAAACCTAAAAACAACAGTTATAGAATATATGATAACTAGCCCTAAGACAAGTTTAAGAGAATGATTTAGTTTACCTAAAACTAAAAA
>CAZJPU010000008.1:0-11966 GCA_964548105.1 Candidatus Woesearchaeota archaeon
TTTGTTTGAAGAGAGATTCTATTATTAGTGCATTAAATTTGTACTCAGCTATTGCTGAGAGGTATGATTAGATGGCATATGTTATTGACACAGATGTTGGAACCGATGTTGATGATTTATTTGCATTAACTTATGCTTTAAAACATCCTAATTCAGATGTAAAAGCTATAACTACTGTAATTGGAGATACTGAAGTTCGAGGGAAAATAGTTAAGAAGTTAGAGAAGATTTTAGGAGTTAATGTTCCTATTATTGCAGGTGAAAGTGGTAATAAAGAAGTAGTTAGAAAATATTGGACTGGAATTGAAGAAAAAGCTTTGACATTAAAAGAAAGAAAAGAGCCTTTTGATCCTAGGAGGTTTCCAAGTTATGATTCAGATATGAATTTAGTTTGTATTGGTCCTTTAACAAATATTGCAAGACAATTAAGGAATAGTAGGACTATTAGAAGAGTTAGAGATATTTATGTTATGGGAAGTTTGGAGAGTTCTCATAATTTTAGACTTGATTTAGATGCAAAAGAAAAAGTTTTTTCTTGTGATTGGAATATTTATCAAATAACTACAGAGGTTTCAAAAAAAGTAAGTTTTGATCGGAGAGAATTAGAGGGATTAAAGGGAAATGAGCTTGGGGATTTTCTTTATAGTTCTGCAACTAGATGGCTTGATTATTCAAAAAGAGAAAAATGTTGTATGTATGATGTTCTTGCAGTTTCTGCAGGTCTTGATGATGGTTTAGTTAAATTTAAAAATGCAGGGGGAAATAGATTTGTAAGTTATGATGTTAATCCTGATTTGAAGGATAGAATGATTAGGTCTATTAAAAGTTAAAAATGTTTGATAATACAATATTAGTTTGCAATGATGAATTAAAAGAACATGGTTTAGAAATAGTTGGACAGGTCCAGGAAATGCTTAAAGGAAGAAATTATGAAACTGTTCGATTAGATGAAATAGATTCTAGTTGTTTTACAGGGATAGATTTAGTTATAACAATAGGAGGGGATGCGACTTTATTAAGGCCAGCTTGTTATTTAAAAGATATTCCTATCTTGGGAATAAAAGGAGATCCTAAAAGTAAGGGACATTTAACAAGTTTAGATGCAAACAATGTTTTTTTATTAGAAAATATTTTACAAGGAGATTATACTTTAATTCAGAGACAAAGAGCACAGGCTACTAGAAATAATGAACTAATGGATGAGCTTGTTTTAAATGAAGTTTATTTTGGTACTAAAGATCCGAAAACTTCAATGCGTTATGTAGTTTGTTTTAAAGGGCATGAAGAAGAACATAGAGGTTCTGGTTTTGTTGTTGCAACAGGTACTGGTTCAACAGCAAGATATAGTTCAATGGCACAAGATCCTTTAAGTTTTGAAAAAAGAGATGTATCTTTTGATTATGATGCAAAACTCTTAAAGTTTTTAGTTGATGATCTTAATAGAGATTATGGGAATCCAATTCTTATTCATGGAGAATTTGGAAAAGAAGAAAAAATAACTTTAGAATCAAGAATGAATAGTAATGGTTATATTGCTATTGATGGTTGTAAAAAAGAATATGGTTTTAACAAAGGGGATGTTGTAGAAGTAAGTTTGTCAGATATACCCTTAAATGTTGTGGTACCTTTTTCTACATAAGATTTAAATATCTTAATGTATCTCTTACAATATCAGAAATATTTTAAAATGAGATTTGAAGATTATCCGAAACCTAATGTAACTGTTGATTTAGTGGTTTTTACAGTTCAAGACAATGATTTAAAAGTTTTGTTAGTTAAAAGAGGGATAAAACCTTTTAAAGATAAATGGGCATTGCCTGGTGGATTTGTTCATATTGATGAATCTCTTGAAGATGCTGCAAGAAGAGAACTTGAAGAAGAAACAGGAGTTAGAGAAAAAGATATGCATGGGGTGTATCTTGAGCAATTATATACTTTTGGTGATTTAAATCGTGATCCTCGGGGAAGAGTAATTACTATGACGTATTTTGCATTAATTAATTCTAAAAATTTAAAATTAAAAGCAGATACTGATGTTACAGAGGTAGCATGGTTTCCGATTTCTAAACTGCCTGAATTAGCATTTGATCATGACAAAATTTTAGATTATGCCGTTAAACGTTTAAAATGGAAGTTTGAATATACTCCTGTTGCTTTTTCTCTTTTGCCAGAACATTTTACAATGACTCATCTTCAGGAAGTTTATGAGATTATTTTTAGAAAAAAATTTGATAAGAGAAATTTTAGGAAAAAAGTTCTGTCATTAGATATTTTGAAAAGAGAAAAAGTTGATTATGATGTTTCACATAGGCCTCCGCAACTTTATTCTTTGAAAAAAGATGTTAAAGAAATTATTGAGATTTTGTGATTAGTAATGTTTTTAAAGGCTTATTTTTTTAATTTTTTATCCCTTGGGAAAAAGAGTTCTGGTAGCTTTTCTTTTTAGAAAAAGAAAATTTATGGAGATAAAATTGAAAATGAAAGAAACTATAAGAACACTTAAAATTGATTTAGAAAGCCAGAGGGTTGTTTTTTCTGAAACTTTTTCTGATTCAGTTAGTCTTGAAGAAAGGCTTGGGGGTTTTGGGAAAGCTGTTCATGATCAAGAAGAACATTTAACAAAGAATCCAGATTTAAGAGATGCTTATGATCCTAGAAATATGTTAAGTTTTGATATCGGGGTTTTTACAGGAACTAAGGTAATGACTGGAAAAAGAACTTATGTTTCTGGTTTAAGTCCATTGAAAACAAGTTCTAGTGGGAGTAATGGAATTTATTATTCTGCTTCAAGTGGGAGATTAGGACCTGCTATGAGAAGAAATGGTTTAGATTCAATTCAGATTGTTGGGAAATCAAAAGAACCAGTTCTCATTGTTATTAATAATGGTAAAATAGGTTTTGAATATGCTGGAGAACTTGTAGGTAAGACAACTAATGATAAGATAAAAAGCCTTGGAGATTATAAAAAAGCTGCATTTGCAATTATTGGGCCTTCAGGTGAAAAACAAGTAAGATTTGCAAATATAGGGTTTAGTACTAGTGACCAGATTAATAGAGGTAGTAAACATATGAGGTTTGCAGGAAGAGGGGGAATGGGTGCTGTAATGGGAAGTAAAAATTTATTAGGTCTTGCAGTGATGGGTGGAGATCATAAACAAGATGTCGGGGATGTAAAAGATATGAACTTAGAAATAGCTAGGGGAGATAGAACTAGAAAATATAGAGAACTTGGAACTTTTGAAGGAAATACTCCTGGAATGGAAGCATTAGGTGTAAATATTCATAATAATTTTTCATTTGGAACTGACCCTGAAACAGCACAATTATTTAGGGATAATTTTCCAGAACAAGGTTATAGTGTTAATGATAAAGGGTGTTCTGGTTGTGGTATTAAGTGTTGGAAAGAGATTGAACAAAAGGGCCATGTTTTAGGAAGACTTGATTTTGAGCCAGGAACTTTACTTGGACCAAATCTTGGAATTAATAATCTTAGTCAGATAATGAAACTTATAGGAATAGCTGATGATTCTGGAGTAGATTCTATGTCTGCAGGAGTTTGCGTTGGTTATGAAATGCAAAGATTAGGAAGATTTGGAGATTTTAAACTTGCAGAAGAGTTGTTAAGAAAAATTGTTAATAGTCAACATGGATTAAGTGAGGGAGTTATGAGATATGCTATGGTTAACAGATTTTCAATGGAAAATGCAATGCATGTAAAAGGAATAGAATTAGCTGCTTATCCTGGAAACACAAATCCTGGTTATGCTTTTGCAATTGCAGGGCCTCATACATCTATGGATAGTTATAATCGTGGATGGAATTTTCAAGAAGATAATAATGTTAAAGGATGGGTTAAAAATATTTCAAGGGGCGTTAAAACACTAATTTCTGAAATGACTGGACTTTGTAAATTTGCAAAGCCAACATTTGATCAATTAACTGAATTATATGGAAATGTTTATGATGATGCAGTAAGTGTTGAAGATCTTAACACAGTTCCTATGGTAGTTTATTTAAGGGCAAGAGAAATTGATGCAGGGTTAGGATTTTCAGAAGCAGATGACACTCTTCCTGAAAAATGTTTTGAGCATTATGAAGGCAGTAATATCCCTCATTTTAATAATAGGGGATTTTTTGGACAAGTAAAACAAGGAGTTTATGAAGAATTTTCTAAGATGAGGCAAGCACTTGCTCTTTAAAATCTATTTTAAAAAACTACTGATTTTCTTTTAATCTCTCTTTAACAATAATTTCATCTCCAGGATTTGTAATACCCACCCATGTATCTGGGGTTTGGTAAAGTTTTATTTTTATTTTTTCTTGTTTTATTAAATTTGCAAGTTCTTCAGGAAGATAAAATTCTATTTTTCGATTATCTTTGTTTTGTTCTTGGAATTCTTCTAATCTTTTATTTAACAATTGAACTGTTGTTGGACGAAGTGCAAAAAAGTTCATGTTGCATAAATTATCGGGTTTTAAATTTTTTTCTTCTAGGTTATCTTTTGTAATATTAAAAATTTCAGTTATCTCTTGAACATAATTTTCATTATCTATTTCAAATATTGCTCTGTTAACACTTCCTTCTTTTGCAAGTACATTGATTAGATTATAACCAATAGTTGCTTCTTTATTACTTTTTTGTAGATGCTCATAAAGAATTTTAAAAGTTTTTTCACCATAAATATCATCCCCATTACATACAACAAATGGACAGTCAATAATATCTTTTATTGCACATAATGCACTTCCAGTTCCCCAAGGTCTGTCTCTTTTTTCTTCATCATAAGTTTGCAGAGCATATTCTATAGGGATTTTTTTATAGGTGTTACCAAATTTTTCTTTAAAAAGTTGTTCGGTTTTATTACCAACTATGAAAATTATTTTATCAAAACCGGCTTTAAGTGCTTGATTTAAAGAATATTCTATTAAGGTTTCTTCATTAGGTCCAACTTTTGCAAATTGCTTTATTTTGCCTTCAAATCTTGAGGAAATTCCTGCAACCATGTAAACTATTGCAGTTTGTTCTTGATTTTCCATATTATTCATAAAAGTAGCATGATTTTAAAGATTTGGGTAAGTATTTAAATTGTAAAAAATAGATTATTAACTATGCAAGAAAAATTCAAGTTACTTATATTAGCTTTTTCAATTATAATTTTATTTATTCTATTGTTCTTTAGTTTTCCTGACGAAAAAGCAGTTTTGGAGAAAAGTGATTCGGAAGAGAATGATTCAGAAACTGGACTTTATACAGCTTCTCCTTTTTCTGATTCTAAGGAAGAGCGAATAATAGAGTTTCATTTTTATGATAATAAGACGGATTGTGTTTTAAATGGGGATGTTTTAATTAATGATGAGATTGTTGGGAAATCTGAAAATGGAATATTTATTTTAGAAGGAGAGGATTATGAGAATTCTAAGGTATCTATTAATGGTCTCACTGATATTTGTTTTCAGAAAGATAAAGATTTGTTATTTTATGAAACATGGGAAGTTGATTTAAAAGATTATTCTGGGAAGATAATAAATTTTAGAACACAATTAACTCCTAGGAAACCAAGGAATTATAAAGAAATGCAAGGTTTTGTTAGGCCTGAAGAGACTAAAAATTATTTATTAGATATTAATCTTGATAATGATAATTTTGAAGAAGATTTAGATAAGATAACTAGTTATAGGATAAGATATAGGGCCGACAATATATTATTTAATCGTCTTGAATATTGGCAAACTCCAAAAGAAACATTAGACTTGGGTCATGGAGATTGTGAAGACTGGGCTGTGACTACTCTTTCTTTGATAAGAGAGTATAATTCTAATTTAAAATGTTATAATATTTTATGGGAAACTCACATAAGTATTTTTTGTTTTATTGAGGGTAATTATTTTATTTTTGATCAAGATGAAACTAAGTTTAAAAGAAGTTTAAAAGAAGATTATTCTAAGTTAGAAAATAAGGCATTGTTACGAAAGATGAGGAATGATTATTTTGATGAATATGGGATAAAACCTGATAAAAGAAAGAGTTATGCTGTTTTTAATGAAGAAGAATTAATTACTTTCCAAGAATCTAATGATTTTATTGATTGGGCTTATGGGTTGAGTGATTGAGTGATTGAGTGATTGATTCAATTTTATTTGAAGTTAAAAAAAGGTTTATATAATCTATTTTCAGATATATATTATGGATTACACAGAAAATCAAATTCAACCTCAGAAAAATAATAGTAAAATATTGTTTTTATTAATAGGAATTATAATTCTTGTAATTGTTATTTTTATTGGTTTTTGTTTGTTTAAGCCAACAAGTACTCCAACTCCCTTGCCTACTCCACCAATAAATAATAGTTTAGATATTTTACCAATTATAATTTCTGGAGAAATTGAAAAAGCTTCTATTACAAAACATTATTCTTTAGAATCTTTAAATGTGGATTTAAAAGCTTTATCTTATAATTTGCCTTTGCAAACTTTTGAACTAAGTAATTTTGATGATTTTTCTAATAAAATAACTTTAAGCAGTGATGCTAAGGATTTATTACAGCAAAATGGTTTTGTTGTTATTCAGAATCCATTTAATCAAAATGAAGAGCTTATAACAACTCCTTATGAAAGTTTGGAGAATAAAGAGATTCCAATATTTATTACTTCAGATTCTTTATTGCATTTATATCATATACAGTTTGATGAAACTTTAAGACAAATTGAAGAAAAAGAGTTTTATGATGCTATTTGGAATATAGATAAAAAATTATTAGAAGAATCAATTAGTGATTATAATTCTGCTTCTGGAGATTTAAAACAAGCTGCAAAAAACAATGTAGCTTATTTTGCTGTTGCATTAAGTTTGCTTCAACCAAAATCTGACCAGGTTATGGAAGAATGTGGAGAAAGAGACTGGGAATGTCAGAGTCAAGATAAAACTGCTTTTTTTACAAAAGAGGAATTAAATAATTATGTTTTTAATGTTCCTGATTTTGTTAAAGATGATGTTGATGAAGAATTAGAATTAATAGAAAAACATACTGGATTTTCTAAATCTATTATTTTTAAATATCAAGAAGATTATTCGCAATATATTCCAAGAGGACATTACACTAGAAGTGAAAAATTAAAAAATTATTTTAAAGGATTTATGTGGCATGGAAGAATTAGTATGTTGTTAAAAGGGGATTTATTTGATTTACCTACAGATGAAGAGAAAACTAGAGAAGCTAAAATACAAACAATGAGTGCAAGTTTGATTGCCTCTGAATTAGTAAGTAATAAAGATATTATGGATAAGTGGGATAGAATATATGCAGTAACTGCATTTTATGTAGGTTTGTCTGATGATTTAGGACCTTATGAATATGTAGAAGCTATGAATAGTGTTTTTGGCAGTACATTTGATGTTAATGATATGAATGAAGATACAATAGGACAATTAAAAGCAAAATTAGCAGAATATGAAGCTCCAAAAATTTATGGTGGAACTGGTTTTGGAGATGATGGAGGATGTGGGATTTCACCACCATTTACATCAGAACAAGCTGATGAATGTTTAGAAAATACTAAAGGATTTAGATTAATGGGTCAGAGATTTATCCCTGATTCTTATATGTTTCAGAATTTAGTTTTTGCTTATGTTAATAAACATTTTAGCTTAACCTCTGATACTTGGGATAAAGCACCATTTACTTCAGGTTTAGTAAATACCCCTCAAGGACCAATAGTAGCAAGAGTCTTTCCAAGAGGATTAGATGTTATGGCATTGTTAGGTTCAAATAGGGCAAAAGAACTAATAACAGAATTAGGAGATGATCAATATAACAAATATGATGAAAAGTTTGTAGAACTTGAAAAAGAATTTGATGATTTTAGTGTTGAAGAATGGAATAAAAATCTTTATTGGGCATGGCTTTATTCTTTGAAACCTCTTTTAAAAGAATTTGGAGAAGGTTATCCTAGTTTTATGCAAACAAAAGCATGGCAAGATAAAGAATTAACAACCGCTTTAGCTTCTTGGGCAGAATTAAGGCATGACACAATTTTATATGCTAAGCAAAGTTATACTATGGGTGGAACAACAGGTATGCCTCCTCCTGAACCAGAGGTTGTTGGTTATGTTGAGCCTGTTCCTGAATTTTATAATAGATTACTTGCCCTTACAAAAATGACTACTAAAGGACTAGATGAGATGAATGTTCTTGATGAAAGCTCTAAAGCAAGATTAGAAAGTCTTGAAGGAATTTTAGAAAGATTAGTTCAGATTTCAAAAGACGAATTAGAAAATAAAGAATTAACTCAGGAAGATTATGATTTTATCAAATATTTTGGGGAAAAATTAGGAGGAGTTATTGTAGAGGTTGATGATAAAGCTCAAAAAACAACAATAATTGCAGATGTGCATACTGATGGAAATAGTGCTCAGGTTTTAGAAGAAGGGGTTGGTTATGTTGATTTAATTGTTGTTGCTTATAAAGTTCCTGATGGAAGGATTTTAGTTGGAGCAGGACCTGTAATGACTTATTATGAGTTTAAGCATCCAATGAATGATAGATTAACAGATGAAAAATGGAGAAATGAAATTTTAAAAGACAATTCTCTTGAAAAATCTGAATGGAATTCTAATTTTGCTGTTAATTAAAAGTATCTTTGCATAGAAATTTTTTGATATTTTGAAAGAAATAGAATTCAATCATTAATTTAATGTATGATTAGTTAATGAGAAGAGATTTTTAACTAACTTTTTTTTAAATTGTATTAATAGTTTTAGAATTATTTTTTAGTTTTGTAGAGATACTTAATTAAAAGAAAATTATATTCTTTAGATTTTATTAAGTAGCTTTTTATTGCTTGTTAGTTTGCAATTATTTTAATTTGGTTGATGAGAATTTGAGAGTAGTAGTTCTTACTTAAATGATATGAGGAGAGGTCATGTAAGAATTATCTATTACTTCTATAATGAAATTGCTGGGGTGAGTGGTGAATATGGTTTTCTTGGTAATAATGCTCTACTTGTCTTTGATGTATTCTTATTTCATTTGATCTGCGAGTTGTAGGTACTGGAAATGCAGGTATTGTAGGAACAATTATTACAGGCCTTGAACAAGGAGGACGAAGTATTTCTCCAGTAATAATTGCTCTTGGCATTTCAACAAAAAGGTCATGTAACATTGCTCCTAAACCAATATTAGGGCACTGTCTTATAGGTACTACAGGAACTAAGTATAATTGTTGAGGAGCAGTTTCCATGTATTGTTGTCTAGGAAAATGGTTATATTGTGCAGTAGGCATAGTAGATGTTACAGGTCTTGGTCTAACAACTCTATTCCCAAAACTATCAGTTTGAAATGTTCTAGGATGATTATTTGAAAACCTGGGAGGGTCTGCTGATACTTTGTTAGTTATTCCAGCAATAGCAAAAGTAGCTAATGCTGTTTTTACAATCGAACTTGTTTTTGTCATTTTTTTTATAGGAATTTAGAACTTTTAAATTTTTCTTAATTTATTTGTCAAAAAGAGTAGTTACAATTTTTTTTTAAATGTATAAAAAGAGTGGTTATATTATATATTCCTTAATAAGCATATTTTAAATTATATATATGTTTTAAAACTTGGGCATTTTTAAATTTAAAAGGGAATTCAAGTAAAATGGGGTTATTTAAATTTGGAAAAAGTAATAATGCATATCTTCCTGGATGTACCCTTTATTACAAATACCCTGAAATTTTTGATTTATACAAGAAAATATTTAGTAAATTAAAAATTGATTTTAGGGTTTTGGAAAAGCAATTTTGTTGTGGTCTTCCTGCATTAGAAGCAGGATATGATGCTGAAGCTAGAAAAATCTTTCGTAATAATTTTGATAAATTAAAAGAGGAAGGAATTAAAGAGGTTATTACTACTTCTCCTGATTGTTATAAGGCTTTTTTAAAAAATTATCCAGAAACAATACCTGATTGGGATATTGGGATAAAAAATGTTTGGGAAATAATTGCTAAAAGATTAGAAGCAAAACCAAAATTAATAAAAATGCAGGCAATGGAACTTGTTACTTATCATGATTCTTGTTATTTAGGAAGATATTGTGATGTTTATGAGGAACCTCGTAAAATTCTTAGACTTATAGGTTATGAGGTAAAAGAAATGATTGATAATCATGAAAATAGTCTTTGTTGTGGTAGTTGTGGGGGTCTTTCTAGAACAAATCCTGGACTTGCAGATAAAATTGCAAGAGAAAGAATTTTGCAAGCAAAAAGGCTAAAAGTAAAAAAAATGATTGTTTGTTCATTAGATAATTATCAGTTATTAAAGAAAAATTCTTATGATGAGGTTGAAATTTTAGAGTTAGCAGAAGTTTTAGCATTAGCACTTGGAATTAAGAAAAAACAAAGAGATGAACCAGAAGAAGAAATTTTAGAAGAGGAGCAATCTATTTTAGATTCTGAAGCAAATAGAAAATTAGAAGAAGAATTAAAGGGAGAAGAGTTTTATGAAAGCGTAGCTAAGGGTTAGATAGATATTGTTTAAAATGTTAGGAGATAAAAATGAATAAAAAAGAAATGGTTTGTTATAATGTAGATGCTTCGAGAGAGGTGGGAAATGCCTTAAATGTTGTATGTCCAGAATCTAAAGAAGAGGTTCAAAAAATTATTCAGAGTTCAGAAATAGATATAGTTCCAAGAGGTGGTGGAAGTAATTTTGTTGGAGGATGTATTCCTAAGAATTCTATTGTTTTAGATATGAGAAAAATGAATCAGGTTAGTGAGTTTAATCCACGAAAAATGACAGTTCATACAGGTCCTGGAATTACTCTTAAAGAATTAAATGAAAAATTAAAAGCAATAAAATTTGAATTTCCTATTTATTTGTTTAATCAAGGAATTTCTACAATTGGAGGAATGATTGCAAGAAATAGTATTGGAAGTAGGAGTATGAGATATGGGGCAATAAAGGAATGGATAGAAGAAATTGAATTTGTTAATGGGAGGGGAGAATTAATGAGGGCAGGTAAAAGTGATTTAATGGAAGTTTGTGGAATGGAAGGTATAACTGGAGTTATTGTTGGGATTACTTTGAAAATTAAACCTTTTATAAGAAGAACTGCATCTATTTTTCAAACAGAGGATTTAGATGAAGCTTTATCAATTGCGCGTAGACTTAAATTAGAACAAGAAATTGCTATGTTGGAATTTTTCCCACCACAGGTTTCTAGATTAATCGGACTTCCTGAAAAATACCATATAATAGTGGAATTTGATTCAGATAGAGGAAAAATAACTGGAGAAGAATATCAAACAATATCTGAGTTAAGTGATAGAATCTATCATGTTATGAGTGCAGAGAGATATTATAATAGTGAAGATCCTAAATTCTTTTTTGATAAATTGCCTGAATTTATAAAGTTTTTAGAAGAAAATGATATTTTGTATTTTGGTTATTTAGGAACTGGAGTTATTTATCCTTTTTTTAGAGATGAAGAAAAAGAAAAAAGAGATGAAGTAATTAGTATGATTAAAAAAATAAAAGTAAATCTTAGTACTTATGGTGTTGGGTTAAAAAGAAAGGATTTTTTAGATAATTTTGAGAAAAAATTAGTTCATAGGGTAAAATTAAGACATGATCCTTTTGGGAAGTTACAAAAAGGAAAAGTTGTAGATATGGATTTTTCAAAAAAGACTTTTGATTTAAAAGATAATTTTAGGGGAAAGATTGGTGGAGAAGATAAGAAACCAGAAAAACCAGAAATTAAGATTGAAGGAAAAGTTAGGGAATTTGAAAAACTAGAAATTTCTAAAAATTCTGAAACTTCTGAAACTCCTGAAGCTTCTGAGAGTCCTGAAACTTTTGAGAGTGGTGAAGAAAGAAGTGTTTCAAAACTTTTAGGTGAATTAAAAGAGGAATTGGGAGGAAATGAAGAAAAAATTAGAGAGACTAGGGAATCTGAGGTAGATGAAATGCAGAGGATAAGTGAAAGACCA
>CAZJPU010000008.1:12066-19534 GCA_964548105.1 Candidatus Woesearchaeota archaeon
ATGATTGATGAAAGACCAATGATTGATGAAAGACCAATGATTGATGAAAGACCAATGATTGATGAAAGACCAAGAGTAGATGAAGTTGAATGTCCAGAGGAAATATTAGATCTTACAAAAAAGAATGAAATTGGAGCAGAGATAAATGAAAGATTTGAAGATTATAAATATACTTATGAATCTGAATTATCTGATGAAAAAGTTAAACAAGTTGAGGAATTTGCAAAAAGTGTTTCTCGGGAAATAATTGAAGAAGAATTAAGGAAGACTTCTGAAAAAGAATTAAAACAAGATTCTGGAGAAGAACTAAAGCAGGGTTTTCAAGAGGAATTAAGGCAGAGTTCTGAAGAAGCATTAAAACAGGGTCCTGAAGAAGTATTAAGGAAGGATTCTGAAGAAGAATTAAGTGTTGGAAAAGTTTATGTTAAAGATGGTTTAGATAGAAGGTTTGATGAAACGAATAAAGTTGAGAAAGAAACAATTAATCAAATAATGACTAATAGAATAATGACTAATAATATTGAAGATAAACAAACTTCTATGACTGATAGGGTTGAGGATAGACAACCGCGTTTTTTAAGAGAGAAGACTTCTAGTAATGAGATGGATCTTATTAATAAGATTATGACTAATAAAATAGAAAAAGATAATAAAGAAAAAGAAGAAAAAGAGGGAAAAAATAAAGACTTAAGATAAAATGGCTGTAGAAATTGATAATGCAAAGGAAGAAATAAAAGAAATTGTTGAGAGATGTATTTTTTGTGGTAGATGTAATAGTTTGTGCCCTGTATTAAAAGTTATGCGAGAAGAACCATATTCTCCAAGAGGAAAAGCAGTTATTCTTAATAATAGTTTTTTTGAAAAAATTGTTTATGATTGTACTCTTTGCAAGGCTTGTGAAAAACAGTGTCCTTTAGACTTAAAATTAACAGATGCTTTTTTAAAATCAAGAAGGATTCTTGTTAGTCAGAAAAAAGAACTTGTTGTAAATAAAGAAATGATGAAGAATTTACAGAAAACAGGAAATATTTATGGTATTGAAGAAAAAGATGAAGAAGATGAATAAAAAGTAGATTAGCTAAAATTATAATTAATCTTTCATTTCAATTTTTATAGTTATATTTCTAGGAATATAAAGTCTCATAACTGCGTGAAGAACTCTATCATCTGCAGGAAGGTCAATAACTCTTGAATGGATTCTCATTTCAAAATTATCAAATGTAGCTGTTCCGTCGCCACAAGGTGATTTTCTAGTTGTTATTTTTAATTTTCTATTAGGTAAAGGAATAGGTCCAGAAATAGGTACGCCTAATTTTCCTGCGATTTCTTTAATTTGACCACAGATATTATTCAAATCTTCAATATCTATACTTTTTAATTTAATACGTACTTTTGACATTTTTTATTTTAACAGTTTTGTATAAAAATAATTGATTAAAAGTATTTAAAAAGCTTGCTATAGCAGATTTTGTGTAATTTTTCTAATTTTTCTTGAAAAATTCTTATGAATGGGTGGATTGGTTGATAAATTAGATAAATGGGTGAATAAATTAGGTAAATGAAGGGATATTTAGATTTTTAAATTTATAAAGAACTTTTAAATAGTTAGAATTATTAAGAAAATTATGAAAAAAGAAGGGAAGTTTATTATTTTTTTAGGAGTAGTAGTTTTATTATTTCTATTATTAATTAGTTTTGTTTCTGCAGGATGGGTTGGTGGAGATGATGGGGATGTTGGAGTTGTTGGTGCTAGTGATGATGTGGTTGGAGATGATGTTCAAGAAGAGCAAGGATTTTTATCAGCTTTAAAGAGTTTTTTTTCTTTTAAATGGTTGACTGATGCGCCTATTAGGTCGATGGTTCCTGGAGGTATTGGAGATAGTTGTTCATCTCATGATGATTGTGATGAAGGATTATACTGTAATGAAGGTATTTGTGATGACACTGTGGTTTCTCCATGTTCAGATTCTCTTCCTTCCCAATATATTCTTGGTATATCTGGTAATGAAAAGTCATCTAAAGAATTATGTGATGGATGTGGAAATCTTGATGGAACTTTTCATTTAAGTTATCAGGGAACTGGGGAATATTATGGGGATATTTATGATTATTGGAGTAGTCAGGAAACTTTTAGTGTTGAAGGTCCTGGAAGTGATTTGCAATGTGGTGATATTTCTGGTCTTCCTGGTGGTTATGTAAATGTAGATGCAGTTAGGTTTGTTTTATTAATTTGGAGAAATAGTTGTAGTGCTTCTTTAAAATTATTAGGAACAGAACTTCCTCCTCATCATGTTAATCCTACTTATACTCCTTTTGCAGTCTGGGATATTTCTGATTCTTGTGGAGATTTATTTGTAAATGGTAAAAATGATGTTTGTGGTCCTTCTAGTTATGTTACTTATCATTGTTCCTATACAAGTGGTGGTTATCCTTCTTGTTATGATAGCATGAATCCGGGAATATTTACTATTGTAGGAAGAGATGGAGGCGATTATTATGGGTGTGGTTGTGGAAACAATATATTAGATAGTGGTGAAGAGTGTGATGATGGTAATAGATTAAATGAAGATGGATGTTCTAATATTTGTGAAATTGAATCTTGTGAATCTGCTGCTGATTGTGATGATGAATTATTTTGTAATGGTGCTGAAACTTGCGAGCTTTCTACAGGGAATTGTATTGATGGAACACCTCCTGATTGTGATGATGATGATCCTTGTACTGAGGATTCTTGTAATGAAGTAACTGATATTTGTGATAATATTTTAATACCAGGTTGTGAATGTGAACCAGGGGATGAGTGTAGAGTTAGTGAAGGTGTTTGTGATCCAGCTGAAATGTGTGATGCTGATGGTACTTGTCCAGCTGATGCTAAATCTGCTGCTGAATGCAGAGCTAGCGCAGGTGCATGTGACCTAGCTGAAACATGTGCTGGTGGTAATGATTGTCCAGCTGATGCTAAATCTGCTGCTGAATGCAGAGCTAGCGCAGGAGATTGTGACCTAGCTGAAACATGTGCGGGTGGTAATGATTGTCCAGCTGATGCTAAATCTGTTGCTGAATGCAGAGCTAGCGCAGGAGATTGTGACCTAGCTGAAAGCTGTAATGGTGTAGCTGTTACTTGTCCTGCAGATGTTTTTGAGCCGAATGGAGTTTTGTGTGATGATGGATTATTTTGTACTATAACTGATGCTTGTGCTGCAGGGGTTTGTGTTGGTGATGAAAATACTTGTGATGATGACGATCCTTGTACTATTGATAGTTGTAATATTCTAACTGGTTGTGTTAATGAAGAAAATCCTTTTGAGCCTGCTTGTGTGGAATGTGAATCTGATGATGAGTGTTCTTATCTAGGTGATGTGGGGGATGATAGTGAGTGTATTGAGGGATTTTGTAATCTTGATCTTACTCCAAGTACTTGTGATACTAGACCTATTAATGAGGGAGGAGAGTGTGGCATTCCACTAATTATTAGAAGTTATTGTAATGGAAATGAGATTTGGGATGAACAGCAACTTCATAGTTGTCAACAAGGGATATGTGATCCAGATGGGACTGACGATGCTTCTCGTATAGAGTGTGATTACTTTTGTACAGACATTCCTGGAGATCCTCCTGATGCTGAATGTGCTGTCCTTTGTCTTGCCGATACTAACTGTGATGATGGGGTGGATTGTACTGCTGATTCTTGTGAGGTAGATTTTGGTTCTCTAAGTCCTTTTTCTATGATTCTTTCTAAAGTTCCTTTTTTAAGTATTCTTGCAGAAACACCTACATCAAGCTGTAAATATACTCCTGTTGATAGTAATTGTGATGATGATAAAGATTGTACTATAGATAGTTGTAATCCATCAACAGGTTGCGTACATGATTCTAGTGGTTGTGGAGGTGACGATGATGACGATGACGATGATGATGATTGTGAAACAGATAGTGATTGTAATGATGATGATTCTTGTACTAATGATATTTGTAGTGAAGGTAGTTGTACAAATTCTCCTATAACCTGTGATGATGGAGAAGATTGCACTGATGATGTATGTAATGATGAAGGAGTTTGTGAAAATATTTGGGCAAGTTGTGGTACAATGGGAGATTGCGGGGAGATGGTGTGTGAAGATGGAGATTGTGAATATAGTCTTTCTAGTTTAAAAGGAGTATTAGATATTGTTAAGATAATTAAATCAGTTATTTCAGTTTTGTTTAATGTGGGGATTCAATCAGATGATACTGGAGATAGCGAAGGAGAGTGGTTAAGAGAGAAGAGTTGTCAGATGATTTTAGATACAGAGTGTACTTTAGGAGATCCTGTTATTGAAATAGAATCTTGTGAGGGATGTACTGAAGATGATGAATGTAATGATGATGGAGAAGGTTGTCCAGAAGATGAAGAAGAGTTTGTTTGTATGGATGGAAATTCTTTTAAAAAGATTACTACATATGAATGTAAAGATTGTTCTTGTGAGGAAGTAATTGATTTTACTTTTGATGAAGAATGTGGAGAAGATACTGTTGATAGTTATAAATGTTGGGGTATGCTTGGGTGGTCTGAGTGTGTAACGGAATTTACACAAAGAGGGTGTGTAGAAGGGGTTTGTAAGTCTGAAAAAGGTGAAAATACAAGCTCGAAATATTGTGGAGGATTATTTAAATGTATAACTGATAAAACAAATCCAGATCAGGGGCATTGTAAACCTGATTGTAATCCTTCTTGTTTAGAATGTGAAAAATGTTTTACGTGGAATGCCGAATCTAAGTGTATTGTAGATTCTTCTAAAAATGGTGATAGTTGTTATTTAAGTGATAGTGAAGAGGGAGTTTGTGAAGATGGCTCTTGTGTTTCAACAACTTGTGATCCTATTCCTGGAAAATGTGAGAAATGTGATGAGAGTTTAGATCCTCCATTAGCAGTTCCAGATTCTGACAAAAATGGAATTAGTTGTGATGAAGGCATTCCTCTTGGAAAAGAAGGTTTTTGTAAAGATGGTAGTTGTCTTGAAAAGAATTGCGAGAATTTAAATCTTGGAAGTGATTGTGGTTCTGGAAATACAGGTACTTGTTGTAGTGATAATCAGATTTGTTGTGGTGCAGAAGGAAGTAATCCTATGTGTTGTGATTCAGAAACTGAAGAGTGTAGACTAGTACTTAATGTAGCAGGTTATCAACAATTAAAGATAGCTAAGAGTAATGGGGCTTCAGATTTAGAACTTTTAATGTTAATTGCAGAACTTTCATTAGATCCTCAATATCAAGAACATGTTTGCAGTTCAAAAAAAGATGAATGTGAGGATGATGGGGAGCATAAACTTTGTCCAGGAGGTTACAAAGATGTTTGTTGTCCAATAGAGGGTTCTGGATCTACTTGTTTAAAATATGATTTTGTGCCACCAGTATTTAATTTAGAAGATATTGATTTTACAGTGGGTATGTGTGGTGATGAAGAATGTGGAATTGATCAGATTTATTGTGATGAAGAAAATATGTTAAATGGGGGGGTTATATGTTGTGATGCTGAAACTGAACTTTGTTCTTATTCAGAACAATATGGAATTCCAGAACAGGTATTAGGAAGTATTAATGCACCTCATTGTGTTCCTAAAACTTATTGTGAAGAAGGTTATAGTGATTGTTTTTATGGTTATATTTTTGGTGAGAATCATATTTGCTGTAAAGATGGGGAAACAACTTGTTTTCAACAACCTCCAGAAAATATTCAATGCATTGACATTTAAAAATTATCTATTCTTTTTTGGGTTCTAAAACTCTGAATATTTCTTCAATGGGTTTAATAGATTCTCTATCATGATAAGTAATATTTTTAGAATCAATCCAAGGAAAAAGTTGAAAATAAGTTTCCATTCTTTGTTTTGGAATTCTTGAAATATCATAAGGTTTATTTTCTAAAGGAACTTTAGAAGAATATAATTCTAAGGTTCTTTTTAACATCTTAGGATTTGCTTTTTCCCATGATTTGTCAAAATACTTGCTTTTTTCCCTATTTTTTCTTAAGGCTATGTATCTTTCTCCAAGAATAAGCTTAAATTGGTCTAGGTAACTTTGTTTAGAAGGATCTAAAGAAATGTTTTTTAATTCTTGAATTGCTTCTAATTCTCTAATTCTAGTTTCTTTAATATCTGGATCTTCTGATGATTCTACTTTTTGTTCAATAGTTTGTGTTGCTTTTTGAGACCCTTGGTAATCCTCTTCAGCTATTAAAGGATTAGCCAATGATACCAATAGGGTTGTGAGAGTTAGTAGGGATCTCATGGGTTTTGATAATTATTTGGGATTTATATAATTATGTGTTGAGACCTCTGTTCCTAAATTTGTTCTAATTTTGCTTTTTTTAAGAATTTAATTTTTCCACCTCATTAATTAGGGTGGAAGAAATATAAATTTAATAATAAAAGTTAAAGAACTTTTAAATAGTTAGAATTATTAAGAAAATTATGAAAAAAGAAGGGAAGTTTATTATTTTTTTAGGAGTAGTAGTTTTATTATTTCTATTATTAATTAGTTTTGTTTCTGCAGGATGGGTTGGTGGAGATGATGGGGATGTTGGAGTTGTTGGTGCTAGTGATGATGTGGTTGGAGATGATGTTCAAGAAGAGCAAGGATTTTTATCAGCTTTAAAGAGTTTTTTTTCTTTTAAATGGTTGACTGATGCGCCTATTAGGTCGATGGTTCCTGGAGGTATTGGAGATAGTTGTTCATCTCATGATGATTGTGATGAAGGATTATACTGTAATGAAGGTATTTGTGATGACACTGTGGTTTCTCCATGTTCAGATTCTCTTCCTTCCCAATATATTCTTGGTATATCTGGTAATGAAAAGTCATCTAAAGAATTATGTGATGGATGTGGAAATCTTGATGGAACTTTTCATTTAAGTTATCAGGGAACTGGGGAATATTATGGGGATATTTATGATTATTGGAGTAGTCAGGAAACTTTTAGTGTTGAAGGTCCTGGAAGTGATTTGCAATGTGGTGATATTTCTGGTCTTCCTGGTGGTTATGTAAATGTAGATGCAGTTAGGTTTGTTTTATTAATTTGGAGAAATAGTTGTAGTGCTTCTTTAAAATTATTAGGAACAGAACTTCCTCCTCATCATGTTAATCCTACTTATACTCCTTTTGCAGTCTGGGATATTTCTGATTCTTGTGGAGATTTATTTGTAAATGGTAAAAATGATGTTTGTGGTCCTTCTAGTTATGTTACTTATCATTGTTCCTATACAAGTGGTGGTTATCCTTCTTGTTATGATAGCATGAATCCGGGAATATTTACTATTGTAGGAAGAGATGGAGGCGATTATTATGGGTGTGGTTGTGGAAACAATATATTAGATAGTGGTGAAGAGTGTGATGATGGTAATAGATTAAATGAAGATGGATGTTCTAATATTTGTGAAATTGAATCTTGTAAATCTGATGCTGAATGTAATGATGATAATATTTGTAATGG
>CAZJPU010000009.1:0-19267 GCA_964548105.1 Candidatus Woesearchaeota archaeon
GGCGGGCAGTTTGCCTGGGGCGGGACCCCTCTGAAAAAATATCGGAGGGGCCTAATGACAAGCTCATCCAGGTCGGAAATCTGGAGTAGAGTGTAAGGGTAAAAGCTTGTCTAACTGTTTTTCAAAAAGCACGAAAAGCAGAATTGAAAGATGGGCCTAGCGAACTATTGTGGTCTTTTAATGGGACCCAATAATGACTGAAAAGGTACCCCAAGGATAACTGGGTTGTCTCGCCTGATAGTTCAAATTGACGGCGAGGCTTGCTACACCGCTGTCGGCTCTTCCTATCCTGGTCGTGCACAAGCGGCCAAGGGTGCTGGAGTTCACATATTAAAAGGAATCGTTAGCTGGGTTAAGATCGTCGTGAGACAGATTGTATGATATCTATTAGGTGTGTTGTTGTCTGAGTGTAACGATCCCGTAGTACGAGAGGAACCGGGGTTGGAAGCCTCTGGTGTAACAGTTGTTATGAGCATGCTGTGCAGCTACGCTTCATATGGATAAGTGCTGAAAGCATCTAAGCACGAAGCCATCCGCAAAACGAGACAACTAAGGCTGTCATAAAAGATGACATTGATAGAGTTGATGTGTAAGTTTCAAGGCAACGAGAAATTCAGCATGCAACTACTAAAAGCCTCACTTTAAAGAATTATTTTAAGTGGATAAGGCTATTCTCTACCTGTATCATTTTTAAGTTTACTCCTAAGAATTATCGATTAATTTATATATTATAAAATACAAAAACTAACATAAAGAGGTAAGTTTGTTAAAGAATTTTATTAATTTATATTTTAAACAAAAAAAATTCTATTAATTTCTAAGAATGCCAAGAAAAAAAGAAAAACAAAAAACTAAAAAACTAAAAAATTTTAGAAAAAAAGATATTCCAAAATTAAATTATGGAATGGTTCATTCTCAAGTGGGTTTTAGTGATGGAGTTTCAATAGTAATGGCGCAAATAGAATCTATAATGCTTAAAGAATTAGAGATTCCTAAATCAAATATTTATTATCTAGTTGGTAAAGCAAAAAATCCTTCTCCTTATATACGACAGAAAAGAGTTTTTTGGCACAAAACAAAAACAAACAATGTAGTAAATAAACATTTTAAAGAAGGTTTTGGAGGTGCTTTGAGTGAAAAAATTGAAACAAAGATAAGAATTGCAAAGCAAGATCTTAAGAAATTTATTAATGAAAAAAAGATTGATGTATTAATTGTGCATAATTCTTCTCATCCAGTTAATTTTATTAGTTCTATTGCTATTTCTAGATATTATAGGGATCAAATAAATAAGGGTAAGAAAACTCCAAAATATATTTTATGGTGGCATGACTCTCATCTTGAGAGAAAACGGTATGCAAATCCTGCAAAAGATATTAAAAAATATCTTTTGGAAGGAGTTCCAGGAAGGTATGTGGAATATATAGTTTTTATAAATAAACAACAATTTCACAATGCACAAAAATATTTCTTAGAATTAGATGAAAGAAGCCCAGGGCTTTATGGGATTTTATTACATAATCATGCAGTTGTTTATAACACTGCAACAGCGTTTATCAATACTGTTGAAGATTTAAATAATGTAAAATATACTGAAAGAGTAGAAAGATTTTTAGAAGAATTTAAGATAAGTGAACTACTTAAAAAAAATCGTTTAAAACTTGATGATATACAATTTTGTTTACAACACACAAGAATTGTTCCTAGAAAAAGAATTGACTTTGCATTAGAGTGGAGTTATGAACTTTTTTCAAAACTAAAGGAGAAAAAAATGCGCAAAGGTTTTGTCTTTTTTATTTCGGGTCATCATGGTGATGAATTCAGTAACTATAGAAAAGAACTTATAAAACTTAATAAACAATTATCAAAAAAATATAACACTAAGAAATTTTTCTTAGTGTTTGCTGAAGATTATAAATCAAAAGTTTCTTTTGAAGAAATACCTTTAATTATCAGAAAACTTGGAGGTATTGGTACTTATTTTAGTGAAATAGAAGGGTTTGGTAATAATCTTTTAGAACTTTTAGCAGGAGGAGTAATTCCTGCAGTATACACTTATCCAGTATTTATTTCAGATATTGCAAAATATAAATTTAAGGTAATAGGTTTAGACAAATTTGAAGTTACATCAAAATCTATTAATGATATGGTTAAGGTGATTAAGAGTGATAGAATAAAAAAGCAATGGGCAGATAAAAATCTTGAAATATTAAGAAAGAAGTTTTCTCACGAGATTATTTCTCCTAAATTAAAAAGAGCAATTATAAGGCGAAGAACAATTCCTAAAATTGCACCCATTCCTAAGTATGTATGAAGGGGTTGAGAAAGGTTGGGATGGAGTATTTTGATAATGGTGGGTGATTAATGTTCATTAAACATTCATCACTTTGATAATAAACTCTCAAGACCAGCTATCCCGAATGCTAAGCCAAACCCTATAGAAATATTATATACTCCGAGTAAAACAGCTCTTCCAATAGATTTCACCATATACTTAGAGTTAGATAACCCCTCTTCTTCGGGGGAACCAGCACCAACTCTCCTAGCATGTGTTGAGATCCCATAGATTGGAATTGTATCTATTAATTTAAGATTATAGGGTCTTGCATCTCTTGCCATCAATATTATTGGTGAATACCTTATTTAAATTTTACTTTCCGATCTACTGCAGAACGGTAGTTGGGGAAGTAGATTAGACAGTGCTCTTTAAAAATGATTAATTGATAATAATTATATGAAATGGAATTTTCTATGGTGTATTTTTGGAGGAATAAGTTTTCTTGGTATAATTAGAACGAGTGCAAAGTATTCTGGAAATCTATTAAATTCTAAATTTCACATTTATTTTATAATTTTTGCATTAATTTGTTTTGGATTAGCGTATGTAGTTTATAGGCATGAAAATAACTAACCACCACTAAAATACTCCATTTGAACCTTATACAACAATATAACAAACAATTTAGCAGTGATTATAGGTTTATCCTTAATCCTCCCATAAATTATAAGACTAACACAAATATTAACTAAAACCCATAAATTATACAAACAACACGAAAATAAAAAATAAAACAACATTATACAATAATTCTTAGTGGTTGTTCTTGCCTTGAAATCATGCTCTTTATTTCTATATCCTGTTTCAATTCCCCAACGTTTACTATACCATTCATAGAACCTATAAGCTAAACAAGGAACTATCTTAAAATTACAAATAAAACAACGTTTAATGCCTTTTTTATCTTTTACTATAATTAAATTAACTGTCTCATATCTCTTTTTAGTTCCTATTTTAAAATCTTCATAAATTAAAGCATCCTGAAGATTCATAGAATCTTTTTCCATATGGGCCTTCACAGTATCCAATCTTGTAAGAGGCAAGAAAAACCTAAGAAATGTAATAAAAAAGAGGATGAAATGGCAAAAGAAAAGAGAAAACCAAAAAGGAAAAATAAAAGTATCTCGTAGTTTTAAAAAAAAGAGGAAATAATAATTATGAGATATCATGAAAAAATTAGTTTTATATGTGAAGAATTTGGTAAAGGCTTAGTAGGAAATGGTATAATAAATTCCTTTAAAGATTGTCCATTAACTCTGAGCCATCTAAGAGATATACGAGAGGAAGACTATAAATATAAACCGGATGTTTATCTAATAATATTTTGTGATAAAAGATACATAACCTTTCAGGTTTTATCCTCACAAGCAAAAAAAAACCAAAAGAAATAGTTGGAGATATATTAAATGCTATTTTAACTTACCAAATTAAAATTGGTTATTTTATAGTATCTAATGACAAAGATTATGATAAGGTGAGAAATTTACTACAAATCTCTTATTCAATATTAGAAGATATATATAAGCTTAAAGCAGCCGAGGATTTACCTGATTTAAAGGTTATTATGATAGATAATTATGTAGGTAAAGAAAAGATAAATAGATTCCTTAAGGGTCTTTCAAAAGATGATAAATGGATTAAATAGAGTCCAAATCATCAAGAATCTTTTTTCCTTTTTCAGTAATCCTATAAAATCTTGTAAGTTTTTGTTTGGGATTCAAACACTCAACAAATCCTCTTTTTTCAAGTTCAAGGATTGCTCTACTAACAGCATTAAAATGTAAATGTGTTTCGTTTTTAATTTGAGTAGGTGTCTTTGGATTTTCTAATAATTTCAAAATATTTTTTCTATGTTTACCCCTAAGAATAAAACTAATATCATCCCAGTTTACAGACTCTTTTTTCATTAATACAAGAACCAAACAATTATTAAAAGACAATCCAACAACGATACAACAATAATAACACAACATTTAAAAAGTCTATATTATTTCTTTGAGTGATTTAGAATGAGAAAGCTTAACTTTGGATGTGGAACTGATATAAAAGAATGTTATGATAATGTAGATGGACAAAAAGGAAAAAATATCACAAAAAGTTTTGATTTTAATAAATTCCCATATCCTTTTGAAGACAATGAATATGATTATATTTATATGAGAAATGTTCTTGAATCTTTAGAGGATATACAAAGAGTTTTAGATGAATTATGGAGAATTTCAAAACCAGATGCTATTGTAGAGATTAGAGCTCCTTATTATGCAAATAAAGGTGCTTATAATTGTTTTATGCATAACCATTACTTTTCTGAAAGAGCCTTTATTTACTATGTAAGGGGACATAAAGGTATGAGTAAAGGAGACCAATATGAGATTATAAAATTAGATTTGATTCCTACTCCTATTGGTAGATTTGTACCTAAATATATAAGAGAAAAAATAAATTATTTTTTGGTTGAAAGTATTGAAGTTGGTTTAATGGTTATAAAAAAGAAAACTAAGAAAAAATAGAGCAAAAGATCCTGAAAAATATAATGCTAAAAAAAGAGGATACTGGGCAAAGAAAAAAGAACAACTTAATGCTAAAAGGAGACAAAATTACCATAAGCGAAAAGCCGAAATTTTAAAACAACAGGCCCTATGGAGGCAAAATAATAAAACCATTAAACAGATAAATCATTTAAGATATCAAAATAAATTATTGGGACTTCGATTGTTAAAATCTGGGCAGTTAGACCTTTCTACTATAGAAATTTGAAAAATCTTGCCCACTTCTTTACTTTCCCAACAACTGTAGAAATAGCAATACTTAAAAACTCTTATTTTCTTAAAATATTGTGAGTGAGATAGTCAACTTACGGAACTTAATCATTAAATTGATATGCTTTAATATTATATGAAAGTTTAGTTCTGAGGAAGGTCTGCCCACCTTTTAAGAGAAATCTCTTAAAACCATTTAACAAAATGGAACCATCCTTGAAAAAGGATTGCTGTGAAGTAAAGCTCTATTACAGAAACGCCACAGCCTTATCAGAGCAAGGAACCTTTGAGGGAAGCTAGGAAGATAAGGATTTGATGAAACGAATATCTTGGTTGGTGCAAGTGAAATTTTCATGCTAAGTAGAATGTTGATACAAATGGTTTGTCATCAATGATGAAACAACATTTGACAAAAGGTGGCCTATTTCTCACTCACATTTTATTATTAATTTTAATAAAATTAGAGAATGGGTCTTAAACCAACATCTTTAAATAACTAATTTTTATAGTAATTCTATTGGGGGAGTAGCTCATTGGGAGAGCACTACGCTGAAGACGTAGGTGTAGTGAGTTCGATTCTCACCTTCCCCATTTATATTTATTATGATAATTACACTTTCAGGAAAACCAGGTTCAGGAAAAAGCACTATAGCAAATATATTGGCAAAAGAATTAAAAATGAATAAGTATAGTGCTGGAGATTACCGAAGAAATTTAGCTATAAAAAGAAAAATTAGTATAGATCAATTAAATAAACTTGGTGAAAAAAATGATTTTACAGATAAAGAGGCAGATGGATGGCAAATTAATCTTGGTAAAACAGAGGATAATTTTATTATTGATGGAAGACTCTCATATCACTTTATTCCAAAATCAATAAAAATATTTTTAGATGTTAATGCGAAAGAAGGTGCAAAACGAATTTTAAATGAAAATCGAAGTGAGGAAAAATTCAAAGATATTAAAGAAGCAATAAATAAATGGGTTGAAAGAATGGAATCAGATACAAAAAGATACATGAAATACTATCAGATTAATCCATTTGAGTTAGATAATTATGATTATGTATTAGATACTACTAATTTGAAGATTAGTGAAGTTCATAAGAAAGTTTTAAACTTTCTTTCAAAATCTCAAAATATCTAAATTTTCTAAAAAACGGTTTTTACAAAACTTCTTTTAATAATACGGAGGATTTTTTTAGTCTTGTATGAAATAGATTGGTTTGACTCTTTTGTTGTTGAATTTATATTTCTTCCACCCTAATTAATGAGGCGGAAAAATCAAATTCTTAAGATAAATCAATATATCCAAAAAATTTAATTAGAACTCCTGGCAAGGCTAATTTTTCACAACATTTATAAATTAGTATTTCTACTATTAATTATCAAAAGAGGAAAATGAAAAGCAAAAAAGCAGCAATGGAGCTTTCTATAGGAACAATTGTTATCATAGTTTTAGCTATGATGATGTTAATTTTAGGACTTGTTCTTGTCAGAACAATTTTTACAGGAGCACAGTATAATGTTAATACCATTAATAATAAGGTGCAATCAGAAATTAATAAATTATTTGTAGAAGATAAGCAAATTGTAGTTTATTTGGCAAATAATAAATTTGATATTACACAGGGAAAAGACTGGGGTGTTGCTTTTGCTGTTAAAAATCTTTTGCGTGATGAATCTGGAGTTCCTACTTTTGAATATGAAGTAAAGGTCGGAGAAAATACCTGTGGAATCAGTGATGTAGAAGTTTTATCTTGGATAAAAGCTGGAAGAACCTCAAATTTACCTCTTGGTCCTGGAAAAATAAAACAATGGATAATACGATTCGAAGTTCCTCAAGGAGCTCCTTTATGTTTTGTGAGATATAATATTATTGTTGAACAAAATGGGCAACACTATACTTCAGAAAGTTTTGATATGAAAATAGTACCTTAGCTAAAGTTTTTTATACTTCTAAATTTTTATTTTTAAATGTTAAAACTTTATAATACACTTACAAGAAAAAAAGAAGTTTTCAAGTCAATTGAAAAAGGAAAAATAGGAATGTACAGTTGTGGGCCTACTGTTTACTGGTATCAACATATAGGTAATCTACGAAGTTATATTTTCTCTGATATTTTGAAAAGGGTTTTAAAATATAATAATTATGAAGTCAAACATGTTATGAATGTTACTGATGTTGGACATTTAACATCAGATGCAGATGAAGGAGAGGATAAAATAGAGAAAGCTGCGAAAAAGGAGAAAAAAAAGGCTAGTGAAATTGCAGATTTTTATTTAAATATCTTTAAACAAGATTTTAAAAAACTTAATATTATAATGCCAGATATTTGGCCAAAAGCAACTGAACATATTAAAGAACAGATAAATCTTGTGAAAAAACTTGAAGAAAAAGGATTTACATATAAAACAAGTGATGGAATTTATTTTGATACTTCTAATGTAAAAGATTATGGAAAAATTGCTAAACTAAAACAAGAAGGTCTTGAAGCAGGTAAAAGAGTTTGTTTAGGTGAAAAAAGAAATAAAACAGATTTTGCTTTGTGGAAATTTTCTAAAAAACCCGGAATTAGGCAGCAAGAATGGGATAGTCCTTGGGGTGTTGGTTTTCCAGGATGGCATATAGAGTGTTCTGCTATGAGTAGTAAGTATTTAGGAGAGCAATTTGATATTCATACAGGTGGAGAAGATCATATTCCTGTACATCATACAAATGAAATTGCTCAGAGTGAATGTGGTTTTGGTAAAAAACCCTGGGTAAACTATTGGTTGCATGGTGCTTTTCTTACTTTTAAAGGTGAAAAAGTTAGTAAAAGCAAGGGCGGACTTTTCACTATAAGTGAACTTGAAGAAAAAGGATTTAAGCCACTAGACTATAGATATTTTTGTTTAACAGCTCATTATAGAAAACAATTAAGTTTTACAATAGAAAATTTAGAGAATTCAAAAAATTCATATCAAAGATTGAAAAATATTATAAGTGAAATAAAAGATGATGAAAAAAAATCTGATTCTAAATATTTAAAAGAATTTGAAAATTCTATTAATAATGATTTAGATATGCCTTATGCACTTCAGGTTTTGTGGAAACTTTTAAGAGATCAAAGTGTGAAAGGAAAGATTGCGAGTATTAAAGAAATGGACAAAGTTCTTGGACTTGATTTATTAAAAAAAGAAGAAATAAATATTCCTGAACCTATAAAAAAGCTTGTTCAAGAAAGAGAACTTGCAAGAAAAAATAAAGATTGGAAACTTGCCGATAACTTAAGGGATGAAATTGCTAAGAAAGGCTTTAAGGTTAGTGATTCAGAAGATGGTTTTAAGATTAGTAAGTCATAAACAAATTATAATCAAAAAACAATAATGGAAGAAGAAACAGAAAATCCTAATTGTCCTTGTCCTGAAACTTGGTGTGAGAGGCCTGGGAAATGTAGTGAATGTCAAAAATATCATCATGCTCATGGTAACAAAACTTGTTGTGGGAAATAAATTGAGTTCCAGAATTTCCTTTTTAGATGAACTTGGTTTAAACTTGAAAGAGTAAAGCTTATAAAATTATTTCTCTTGCTTTACCTATGAAAAGAGGATTGATTATAGGGGTTTTTATTATTTTAGTAATTGTTTTAGGAATATATTTTTATCCTACTGAAAAGGATAAAGAACCAACCCCAACTCCTTCAAATTGTGCTGGACAAGGAGAATTGATAGGGATATATCAAGAATATAAAGAGTGTTGTGAAGGTTTAAATCCTATTGCACATCTAACTCCTGAAAAAATATCTATCGAAGATAATTGTTATGATACTGGAGAAGCTATAGGAGGGCCTGGAGGAAGTTCTCCTTGTTCAAATTGTGGAAATGGAATTTGTGAAGATGTAGAAGGAGTATGTAACTGTCCTGAGGATTGTATTGGTAAGAATAAGTCACTCTCAATTGAAGAATTTTGTAACAACTATTATGAAAATAATTGTCATGATATTCGTGGGGCACTAAATTTAGATTATTGTAAATTATGTCCGCAATTTGAAACAGATTCTTATTTAGAAGAAAGCTATTGTATTAAAGATGAAGATTGTATATATTACAGAGATAATGATAAATGTATTAATGTTTATATTGCTCCTGAAGGTAGTTTTGGCGGAGTAGATTGTTCCTGCGAAAATAACTCTTGTGTTCTGCAAGGAATCTTATAAATAAGTAAAGTATAAAAAGTGATTTTTGTTGATTTAATAAATTATAATTATAGGGGGTAATAAAAAAATGGGATGCTGTTGTTGTGAAAGTACAGAAAAAAAGAAGAAACCTGTAAAGAAAAAGAAACCTGTAAAAAAGAAGTAAGGGATTTTTAGAATTAAAAAATGAAACCAACAAAAATTAAAATTTTTGAGCTTTCATTTGCTCAAAAGGAGAAAGACAAATGAAACCAATTGAATTTGTTAATTTAAAATATAAACCTAAGGGTAGTGATCTTGTTTGTTTATTTAGAGTTGAACCTAATAAGATTAGTATTAAAGAGGCTGCTGCAACAGTTGCTTTAGAAAGTTCAACAGGAACATGGACAGATGTTCATGAAAAAAAATATGTTAATAAACTTGCAGCGAAGGTTTTTTCTATTCGTGGAAACGTTATAAAAATTGCTTATCCTCAAGAATTATTTGAAAAAGGGAATGCTCCAAATATCTTAAGTAGTATTGCTGGAAATATTTTTGGAATGAAAGCTGTTAAAAATCTTAGACTTGAGGATATAAAGATTCCTAAAGATATCTTAAATTCTTTTAAAGGTCCTAAATATGGTATTTCTGGAATTAGGAAACTTATGAAAATTAAAGAGAGGCCTCTTGTTGGTACAATAATTAAACCTAAACTAGGATTAAAAACAAAAGATCATGCAGAAACTGCATATGAAGCATGGATGGGTGGTTGTGATTTAGTAAAAGATGATGAAAATCTTAGTAGCCAGACTTTTAATAAATTTGAAAATCGGCTTGCAAGAACATTAGAAAAAGCAAATAAAGCTGAAGAACAAACAGGTGAGAAAAAAGCTTATCTAGTTAATGTAACTGCTGAGACAAAAGAAATGATGATGAGGGCACAGCTTGCTGAAGACCTTGGTTGTAAATATGTAATGATTGATATTGTAACTGCAGGTTTTAGTGCTTTACAAACATTAAGAAGAGCTAATTTTAAAATGGGAATACATGCCCATAGGGCAATGCATGCTGCATTTACTCGTAATGAAAAACACGGGATTAGTATGATGGTTTTAGCAGATCTTGCAAGATTAATTGGGGTTGATCAATTACATATTGGAACTGTTGTTGGTAAACTTAATGGAACCTTAGAAGAGGTTAGTGAGATTAGTGAAGAAATTGAGAAAAAGAAAGTTAAAGAAACTAAAAACAGATTATCTCAAAACTGGGGGAAAATCAAACCTGTTTTAAGTGTTAGTTCTGGAGGTTTACATCCAGGACATATTCCTTATCTTATGAAACATTTAGGAAATGATATTGTGTTACAGATGGGGGGTGGAATTCACGGCCATCCAAAAGGAACTTTAAGAGGAGCAATTGCTGCAAGACAATCTGTTCAAGCAGTAATGGAAAAAATAAGTTTGAAAAAATATTCAGAAAATCATATTGAATTAAAAGATGCATTAGAATATTGGTCGTGAACAAACCTTCTTAAAGTTTTTGAAGTTTCTCTTATGCTATTTTCTTGGGTGTTAATTCTTATTTTTGGTCCTGAAAATTCCTGATACCATTTTTCATATTCTTTTTCTCTAATTATAATTAAATTAGGGTTTTCTGCTAAACTCATTTCATAAGGTGTTGCTTTTTGTTTCAATCTTTTAATTCTTTCATTTATTGGAAGATAAAAGTAAACTATTGCATCAGGTTTTGTTATAAAAGGAGTAAAAAACTTAGTAAATAACTGATTATACCATTGATTTACTAAAGGAACAAATGAGGTTATTGAAATATCATATCTGTCTTGCAAAACAATTTTGTTTTTACTTAGACTTGGTTTTATATGCCTATAATTATTGTAAACAAGTTCAGTAAAAAACATAAAAGTTGAAGGATATTTTAATGCGGTTCTTCCTACAAAACTTTTGCTACCAATTCCCTTACTATAAACAAACTTTTCATCAGAATTAACAATTTCTTCTATTGCGGTTGTTTTTCCACTACAGTCTAGGCCTTCACAAACAATTAATAATCCTTTATTTTTCATTTTAATTTTAAAAACTCCTTAAGTGTAAATTTTCTTAAAGGGCAAACAAACCCATATTTTTCAGAATCATAATTTTTCATATTAAAATTATTAAAATCAACACAATAACCTCCAAGATTATTAAATAAAATTGAGAGTTCTTTCCAATAATTATCCCAAAGTTTCTTATTTTTCCATATATTTTTAATTGAACACTTATGAAGATTTGCAACAGGCTTATTATATGAAGCAAGAATAGCGCAAGGATATGTATTTCCATCTGGAAGGATTTGAAGATGAGATTTTTCACAATTAGCAATACACCCAAAACTTTGCTTCCAAAAATTCTTTTCTATTAAAGGGATTTCAAAAGAAATTTTAATAGGAGAATTTGCAAATTGTTTTAAATTCTTTCTTATAAAGTCTAACCAAATAAGAGGTTCAACAGCAAGTTCTTTGCTTCTACAACCTCTGCCAACTGGAGTAAAATAATAAATTCCTAATTCATTAACATTTAGTTTTAGTGCAAGTTTTATTATGTTGGGAATGTCATAAAGATTACAAGTAAAAACAGTTGTATTAATCTTAGTATAAAACTCTAATTTTTTTGATTGTTTTATATTTTTTATTACCTTAAGAAAAGTTTTTTTATTTTGTTTCCTTATTTTATTATAAATTCTAGAATTAGAACCATCTAAACTAATTGCAATAGCGTCAAGTCCTAATTTTTTAAATCTTTTTAATTTTTCTTTTGTAAGCAAAGAAGCATTAGTTACTAATTCTAATTTATAATCTAGTTTTTTCCCAATTTTTATTATTTCATCAACATCATTTCTAACAAGGGGCTCTCCTCCAGTAATATCAAATCTTTTTCCTCCAAGTTTTTTAGTGTCTGTTAAAATCTTTTTTAATTCAGAGAGGCTTAATTCACTCATGGGAATCACACCAGAATCAAAGGCACAATGAGCACATCTAAAATTACATTTATTAGTAATATTTAAATCTAATTTTGGTAATAATCCTCTTTTCATTTTACTTTATCTCCTTTTGTTGGAATATACAAAGTGCAAAGATACATTTCATGAACATTCCAGTTTTTTTCTATACCTTTTATAACCTCTGCTTTTTGTTCTTTAGGAAAAAGCCAACATAATGGATCTGGGCCATTAAAATGTCCATAAGCAAGGTAAGATGCGCCAGCGTCTCCTCCTCTGCAATGTTCATAAGCGCTGCATTGCTTGCATTTTCCATTAGGAAGACGATTTCTTATTTTTTGGAAAATTAAAGAATTCATAATTTCATTTACAGACTTGTGTAATATATTTCCACCAGATTCACTTAAAAAAACACTTGGACTAACTTCTCCATTAGGTTGAATTCTAAAAGCTGTAAAACCAGAAGGATCTCCAGGAAGAAAGTATTTTCCTCCAAAAGCTGCACGAAATAAGGGTTCTGGAGTTAAAACTCCTTTTCTATTAAACTTACTTAAAAAAGAGTAGGCTTTTTTTAGGTCTTCTTGTGAAAGAGATAGTTGTTCTTCATTAACAATCCCTCTACCATTAGCTCGAAATCTATTAATCCTCCAAAAATCAACACCAAGACTAGTTGCAAGATTATAAAGTTTTTGCAATTCTTGTTTGGAACAGTTTAATTTTGTAAGGCATGTAACAATTTCATTATTAATGCCTTTTTTAACTAAAACTTTTAGAGTATTAATTGCAGCCTTAAAAACCCCTTTTCTTCCTCTAAATGTATCATGTTTTTCTTGATTAGCAAAATCAATACTTACACCAATATCATGAAATAAATCTAAATGATCTTTTATTAAATGAAAAGTAGTCCCATTAGTAGTATAAGAAATTTTAATACCTTTTTTACAAATATATTTGCAAAGATCTATGAAATCAGGTCTTAAAGCACATTCTCCTCCTCCAAAATTTACAGCTACAACTCCAGCATCTTTTAATTTATCAACAACTTTTGTTGCTTGTTCCAATGTTAATTCGTTAGGGCTTTGTTTACCTGAAGAAGCATAGCAATGAATACAATTAAGATTACATGATCTTGTTAAAGACCATCCTGCAACTAACATTTTGCCTCCAGGATTAATTTTTTTAATTTTTCGATGTTTCTCTGTTTGCCTTGTTCTCTTAATTTTTTTGCAGAATTAGTATAATAGTGATTTGCATTTAAGAGATCTAATTGTCTTTGATAAAAAGCATCCCTATTGCTACTTCCCCATTCTTGCAATAATTTTCTAGATATATCAAAAAAATCATCTCTTCCAAAATTATCTAAATCTGAGTCACAAATTATCATTTCTAAAATATTTTTTGGGGATGTTGGCCATTTTGTTGCTAAAATTAAACCTTCGACAGTTTCGATTTGTTGGTTAGGGTAACTTAGTTCAGGTAAATAGGTTCTTGCAAACTCAGCGCTTTTTTCTTCATTATCGTTTTTTCCTGGAATATAAATTACATCATGAAGAAGGGCTGCACTTTCTAATAGAAAATATTCTTCTTCACCAACCATTTCCATTGTTGCATGGACTCTTACGCTTCCTAAAACATCTAATGCGTGATTAAAATTATGATATGGAAGATCTTGATAACTAAGTTGCATTACTTTTGCTAAATTTTGAATCTTTTGGTAGTTATCCATATTTCCTTACCTCGATATCCCAAAGATAAAGAAATATAAGAAATATTTTATCGAAAATTCATTAAAATCCGTAAAATTTATAAATAAAATTAGCTTTATAAGATAATGACAACTAAAATTGATCTAAAGGATAAAAAAATACTTTCAGAGATAGAAGAAAATTGCAGAATCCCTTTAACTAAACTTGCAAAAAAAGTAGGGTTATCAAGAGATGGTATAAAATACAGAATTAAGAATTATGAAAAAAATGGGATTATACAAGGATATAGGACTCAGGTGGATCTAACTAGATTAGGCTATAAAGCAAACCATTTATTTATTAAATTGTCAAATCCAGCAATAGCAATTGAAAAAGAAATTATAAGAAAGTTGAAAGATTTGAACTTTGTTCGGACAATAATAAAATTTAATGATAATTATGACCTTGAAGTTGCTTTTGTATCTCAAGATATATTTGATCTTGATGAAAAAATTACCAAAATAATCACCATATGTAAAAATCATATCCAAGATTATGAAATATTAACTCTTTCAAAAACCTTTGTTAGCAGAACTTTTCCTGAAAGTTTTCTTAAGAAAAAAATGATTATAGAAAATAAAAATATGAATTATAAAATTGATAAGAAAGATATTGAAATCTTAAAACTTATAGGAAATGATGCTCAGATTCCTTTATATGAAATTGCTGATAAAATAAAACTATCTCCTGATGCAGTATCTTATAGAATCAAAAACTTAGTTAAATCAGGAGTTATTCAAAGATTTGTACCTGATATAGATTTATGTAAATTAAATTATTTGTGGTATGTGGTTCTTTTAAATATCCCTGCGTTAGATAAAAGAAAAGAAGAAAAACTTAATGGGTTTTTTTTAAATGATAAAAATACTGTATGGGCCACAAAAGCTATTGGAAAATTTAATGTTTTAGCATATTTTTTTGTTACAGATATAAAAGATCTACATGAAACATTAATTAAATTAAGAAGTTTATTTCCAAGTGAAATAAACAATTATGAGTCATTGGTTGTATATAAAAAGTATAAATATACTTATTTTCCTAAGGGGTTATTTTGAGCTAAAAGAAGCTTTAGAGTATTGGAATTAGGTAGAAGACTTATTTCTTAGGAGTGTTTTTAGTTCTTTGGCGGTTAAACCATCTTCTTCTGCATAATGTTTGTATCTCTTGTCATGAAATCTTACATATCTTAATAATTGGGGCCCATAACCTCTTTCAACAACTAATAAATCTGTTTTTCTTTCATCATTTGTCTGGTATTCTTTGTCTCTCTCATAAGATAATTGATCAAAAAAACGGCTAATAGGATCCATTTTAAAATCAACGAGGATATGTGCTAATTCGTGAGCCAGACCTCCTTCAACAGCTAACAAAGGAGCTTTTCGCATAACTTTATCAACATCAATATAATAACCTCTTCCACGAAGTTCTCCATAACCCATTAATTCATCATCACTTTTCTCAAAATGTAATTCTATCTTTACTTCAGATAATTCTGGAAATGCTTCTCTTACAATTTGATCTTTTAATTCTACTAAATCTGTAAGACTTATTTTTCTCATTAAAAACGTTATTTGAAGGGCTTTAAAAACATATCCCAACCTTTAAAAAACATCTTTCTCTTTATAATTAAAATGTTAGGACCTCTGAATACTAGAAACTTAAAACCTGAAAAAAATTATCTTAATTATAGGTGGTTTTTTACCTCAGATGACAAACTCGTAGTTGGTGGAAAATCAGATAGTCAAAATGAACTTGTAATAAGGAATTTTTTACATCCAGATTATACAATTATGCATACTTCTGAACCTGGAAGTTCTTTTATGATTATACAACATGAAAATCCAACAAAAAAAGATTTAGATGAAACTGCTATTTTTTGTGGATGTTTTTCAAAACAATGGAAACTTGGAAAAAGACTTATTGAAGTAGATGTTTTTAAGGGAAGTCAAATCTATAAAACAAAATCAATGAAATTAGGGACATTAGGAGTGCAAGGAGACAAAAAAACTGTAAAAATAAATCCAGAACTAGCACTTGTAATACAACAAGGAAAACTTCGTGCAGTTCCTAAAACAACTAAGGAAAAAAACCTTGCAATTATAAAACCTGGAAAAATGACTAAAGAAAAATCAGTTGATAAAATTGCTAAAATAATTAAGGATGAATTTAATTTTCCAATTTCAAGAGAAGAGATAATGCAGGCAATTCCAAGCAATAATATAAGTGTGAACTAGGTGATTTAATGTGTTTTTTAGGTAAAAATCTTTCTTATTGTTACTTTATAGTAATTACATTTTCGAAAGATTTATAAGTAGTTTAAAAGTTTTTATTAATAATGATTAAAATGGAAGAAAGTAAAAATATTCCTCTGAGTGAGGATGGAAGGGTTATATTAGAAGGTTTTTATAATGACTATTATGGTGAATTGTTAAATCATGCAACACGCTATCTTGGAAATCGTCATGATGCTGAGGATGTTATGGGAAAAGTTTTCTTAAAACTAGCGGATGGAAACGCAGATAAATATGATTCTAATAAAAGATCAAGACCTTGGTTATATGCTGTTGTTACTCATGCTTGCATAGATCTTCAAAGAAGCGGAAAAAAACGTTCGGGTGATGTAAGCTATGATGATACTCATTATAATCGTGTACAAGAAGATTATTTATTAAATAATCCTGAAACAGTACTTATGAGAGAAGAAGATGCAGAAATGTTATATCAATCTATTTCAAGATTGCCTGAGCATCTTCAAGATGTTGCAGTTCCTTATTATTTTGGGGATATGAAACAAAGAGAAGTTGCAGATTTGCTTGATATGCCCATAGGAACTGTTAAAAGCAGATTAGATGCTACAATTAACGGGTTAAGAGGATTATTATCTGAAGAAGATTTTTCTGAGTTTGAAGGCCCTGATATCCCTTCTAGAAATGGTTCTCATAATGGAAATGGTTCTCATAATGGAAATGCTCCTGAAAATGGAAGTTATAGGAAAGTAGCATAGTTTAAAAACATAAATTTTCTTTAATTAAAATGACATCACAAATGGAAATACAACTTGGGAAAAAAGGACTTACAAACGAGTTTTTAGAAGATATTGAAAAAAGAGCTAAAAAATATCCCAATATAACTATAAAAATAAGTGTTTTAAAGTCTGCAAGAGAAAGTAAAGAAGATGTAAAAAAATATGCTGAAGAAATTAAGTCATCTTTAGGGGATAAATTTACTTTTAGAATTATTGGATTTAGTATTTTTTTGAAAAAATGGAGAAAGGCAAGAATACAAAGAGAAGATTTATAAAGCCTTTTTATTAGAAAATGTTATGGTTTGAGGGTTAAAATTAACCTTTCTAATGCTGTAAAGCATGACCTGTTAAATTAAGAAAGAAAAACAAAAATGAAAACAACACCAGTTTATGAAATGCCTGCAAATGAATATAATAAAAAACTTGCTGAGATACTCAAAGCTATGCCTGAATTTAAAGCACCTGAATGGAGTTTTTTTGTAAAAACTGGAACTGCAAAAAAAAGACCTCCACAAGAACCTGATTTCTGGCATAAAAGAGCTGCAAGTGTTTTAAGACAAATCTATGTTCATAAAGTAGTTGGAGTTAATAGATTAAAAACAAGATATGGTAGTAGAAAAAATAGAGGAATGAAACCTGAAAGATTTAGAAAAGGAAGTGGAAAAATTGTAAGAGTAATTTTACAACAGGCAGAAAGTGTTGAATTATTAGAAAAATATAATGAAAGTGGAAAAAGGGCAGGAAGAAGATTAACGGATAAAGGTAAAGAATTATTAGAGGGAGTTAAATAAAATGGATATGCAGGCTAATTTATTACATCTTACAGTAAGTGATTTAGATCCTTTATTGATTGTTTCTAAAGATTCTAGAACAATAAATAATGCTGGAAGAAAAACTCCTAGCCTAGATCCTGAACAAGCATTTAGTGTCCAAGGAAATGCAAGAATAGGTCTTTATGCTAACGAAAGTTTTGAAGTTTATAGAAGAAACACATTATTAAGGGGGAAAAATCATCTTGAGAAACCTATCGCTAGAGCGTTATTAAATACTCTTGATTCTAAATGTGAAACATATAATAGTGATGAGTGGGAAGTATCTTCTTCACTTCCATCTGGTCAAAGCCCATTATTAATTTATCCTATAACTGAAGTAGGAATTGATCATCCAAGTCTTAATGATGTTATATCAATATATCTTCAAGAAGGTGAATTAGGTACTCAAATTCTTACAATAGATAGAGAAAATAATTATGAAGTTATGGAACAAGCTCTTGTAAATAGGCTTCAAGTAATTGGTGCTTTAAGAGATTCTGCCTTAACCACTCAAAGATTAGAATCTAGGAAACATAGAAGATGAATGTAAAAAGAAATCAGAAAAGAAAATATCAGAAGAAAATCAAACTAAGCAAAGCAAATAAAAAAACTAGATGGGCTCCTGTTTGGGTAATCTTAAAAAAATTAGGGCCTGGTAAAAGAGCACATCCGTCTTCAGTAACTGCTCATAGACGTCAGTGGAGAAGAACTAAATTAAAAATTAAACCTAGAAAGCAAAATAAACAACACTTAGGATAAAATGGCAAAAGCAGTAACTAAAGAACCAAAAATAACACTTGAAAGAGAATATATTGTTCCTTTAAGAAAAGGTTGGTTAAAAGTCCCAAAATATAAAAGGGGAAATAAGGCTGTAAAAACATTAAAACAATTCATAGCAAGGCATATGAAACTTTATGATACTGATTTAAGAATGGTAAAAGTTGATATGTTGTTAAATAATGAAATAAGATTTAGAGGTATGGAAAAACCTCCTGCAAAAATCAAAGTAAGAGCAAAAAAATTTGAAGACAATATTATCAGAGTTGAACTTGTTGATTTACCTGAAAAAGTTAAATTTAAAAAATTAAGAGAAGAAAAGAAAAAGGCAGAAATCGAGAAAAAAGTAGAAGAAAAACAAATAGTGAAAAAACAAGTAGAAGAACAAACAAAAAAAGATGATAAGAAGGAAGAGGGAGATGAAAAGAAAGAAGAGGAAACTAAAGAAAAAAAAGATAGTCCCAAAGATGATGGTTCAAAATTAGCTAAAGATCAAGCTAAAGAACAAAAACATGTTTCAAAAAGCAAAAATGTTCAAGTTCAGAGAAAGGCCTTGTCTAGATAACTTTAATTGTATAAATATTATTTAATAAAAAGATCTGTTTAAGAAAATGACTTATGAAATTAGAAAACCCTTAAAGAAACTCAATAATAAACA
>CAZJPU010000010.1:0-18507 GCA_964548105.1 Candidatus Woesearchaeota archaeon
GTTCAAAACATGAAGATAAGTTATATATCCAGATAAAGAGTAAAAATAAACTATTGAAGTCTTTACAAAATTTAGAAACATGGATCTGCAATAATTTTATTTCTGTTTCATCTATCTAATAATTAACCTCCTGAAACATAATCTAAAAATTCCAAAACCTTTATAAATTACAATTTGCAAAAATCTTCATGGTAAAAGAAGAAAAACTTAAAAGTTTGACAACAGAACTAAAAGAAAGACTTGCTCAGAAAGAAGAGCCTGAAGAATCTGTAAAAAAAGAAGAGCCTAAAAAAGATAGTTTAGCTAAAAAAACAAAAGAAGTTACAGAAAAGATTCCAGAAAAAGACGTTAAAGAAAAAAAGAAAATTATCGACAATAAAAAAGAAACTTTGATACCTTTAGAAGATTATATTAAATGCGCTGTACATCTTGGTACTAAAGTAATAACCCCTCATATGAAAAAACATGTTTATAAAAGAAGGGCAGATGGTTTAGCTGTCATCAATACTGCAGTTATCGACGAAAAATTAAGAGAAGCAATAGATTTTTTAATAAACTATAAACCTGAGGAAATTTATCTTGTTTGTAAAAGAGAGGCAGGATGGTCTGCTGCTAAAAAATTTCACGAGATCACTGGAATAAGAACTTTCACAAAACAATACCCTTCAGGAATAACTACTAATCTTGAACTAGAAGATTTTTTCGAAGCTGAACTAACAATGATTTGTGATCCTTGGATTGACAAAAATGCATTAAACGATACTATAAGATTGAAAAAACCAATAATTTCTCTTTGTGATACAAATAATTATATAGCAAAAATTACAAAAATAATTCCTTGTAACAACAAATCTAAAAAATCAATTGGGTGTATGCTTTATATTCTTGCTCGAGAATATTCAAAAGCAAAAGACATACCCTTTGATGCAAAGTTAGAAGATTTTACTGGCGAGCTAGAGTAAAATATAAATTCTTTTTTATAAAAATCTGGAGACTAGAACTTTGCGATAGCTTTGTAATTCTTGGAGATTGGATTCAAGGAGAAAGAAGTTTTTCAATCTGGGATAAAAAAGATGATGCAGTAAAAAGATGGAAAAAATTTCTTAGAACTAGAGATTCTGAAAATGATTTTCCTTTTGAATATAATGATGTTTCCTGTTTTAGATTGTCTCCATTTATAGACGTGGGAAGACATTATAGTTTAGTTCTCAGTTCAGAAAAAGGATTAGAAAGACAGCTTATTTCTACTAGTGAAATGGAAAAATCTAGAAGATTACAATGGCCAGCAAATCTCACGGATTTTAAAATAATCTCAGAATATGCTCTAGATAGATTACCTCATTTAAGTGAAGAAATAATTTTTCCAACAGGATATTTATCTATTCCAGGAGGGGCAAGAAAATTTATTCAAGAACCTTTTCAAACAGGAATTGAAACTGGAATTGATTGGCAACCCCTTAAAAAATATATGCAAAAATGTTTTTATAATTATATTGGAACAGCATTACAAAAAAAGAAAATCTCCATTTAGTAAAAAATGGATTTACAAAATCACAAGTCCAAGGATTATTAAATGCTTTAACAGTATTTACAAAATAATAATTAAATATGAATCATCCTAGGTATGGTTAGGAATCAGATACATTTATATTTTAGATGTTTTAATATTAAATATGACAAAAAGATTTTGGGACAAGGAGAATAATTATTCAAAAGGAGTTTTAAAAGAATATACCTATTGGGTTCTTGAAGTTAGTTATAGTCAACACACATTTGGAAATTATATAGTCTTCTGTAAAAGAGAGGGCGTTGAAAAAATTTCAGAATTAACAGATAAAGAATTAATTGAATTAAGAAAAGTATTTAAGGAAATTGAAACAACACTTCTAAAAAATGATACTTTCAAACCAATTCATTTTAATTATTGGCAAATGGGAAATGGTACTCATCAACTTCACATACATGGTATTCCAAGATATAATTGTGAAAAAACTTTTCTAGGAAAAAAATGGATAGATAAAGATTTTAAAGTACCTCCAATTTGGACCTATGATAAACAAACTGATGAAACAGTTATGAGATTAAAACAGGAAATAGAAAAGTTTTTACTATAGAATTTTTAAAAAATAATCTGCTCCTCAATATTTTTAAATATATAAAAAATAAGAATTATTAAACTTCCCTAACTTTACTCTCTTCTTCACCCTCAGCTTCATCTTCAGGATTAGCCATTGCCATTATCTCTCCTTCTTCACCAATTTCTTTTTCATCTTTTTCTTCAATTTCTATCTTCTTCTTTTCTTCTTCAAGTTCTCTTTTCTCTATTTTTGCTTGCTTTTCTAATCTCTCTTGAACTTCTTCATCACTAAGTTTCTTAACCTTTTTTTCAGATCTTTTTGGTAAAGGTCTTTTAACAGTAATTGGTAAAACTCCTGATTCTAATTCTTTTTCAGCAGTTCTTAATGTATCATAATTAAGTTTTTCTTTTTCTTCAGCAGTTAATTTTAATAATATAGGAGCATCCATTGATAATTGTAAACTTCGAGCTCCAAGAATTCTCGCAACTTCATATTTTGTAAATCTTCCTTCAAACTTATCTATCATTTTTTATAGTTTATTATCTCCCTTATAGATTTTAAAATTTTTTATTTTAAATTTTTAATTTGTTTCTCCATATCTGGAAATAAAGCATCATAGATTTTTTCACTCTGAGTAATTATCTCATCTAAATCATTAGCTGAAAGAGGAATTATCTCTCCTTTTTGCATTGAATTAATCATTTTTTCTTTTTTAGGACATGAAATAGATAAAGTCATTCTTGATTCACTTGCATCTTCTTCATCTCTATTAGGATCTACTAAAAGTTTTTCCCCTATTTTATGAAATGTCATTGTAACTGGAATATTTTCTGTTAATGGTAAGGGTTTATCTGTAAGCTCGCCAAATTTTACTCTACCTTCTTTTTCATCATACTCTGGAAATTTTGACATTTTTAATGCTGCAACAGCACCTAACGAACTAGCATCAAGAGCATTTCCATCATCGTTAATACAGTAAATATCTATACAAATAGACCAAACTTTTTCTCCTTTTTTAATGCAAAGTTTTTTCCAATCAATAAATCCACTTTCACGAATTCCTCTATCAACAACCCTTGAAGTTTCTATAGCATTCATTTTTGGAGGTCCAGATTCATATCTCTCTCCACAAATCGGACCAAATTCCATAGATGTAATCATAGTTCCTTCATCTTGATGATCTGGATATGGTTCTTGAACACCTAGTTTTATTCCTACAATAACTTCTGTCTTACCAATTTTTACTCGTGCACTTCCTTCAGCATTATTAGATACTCCTGTTTCAATAGAGATATCTCTATATTCAAAAGGGCCTCTTTCATCGAGTCTTTTTCCTTCTCCTAATAATTTTACAATTTTTTTCTCATTAATCTTTGGTAGTTTCATTTTTTCTTAACCTCTTTTCCATTTATTTCATCAATTTTCTCTCCTTTTAATGCCCTTTCTTGATATTCAAGAATTTTATTACAAGCTATTACAGCAGCATCATAAGATTCTCTTAATCTTCTTGTTTGTATTTTACCATCAAGTTGCAAATGAACAATTTCCTTGTTTCTTGAAGTTAATGTATATGGAATATCTGTTGGTCCTTCTCCACCTTCATAATCTTCTTCTTTTTTTGTAATATCTGTAACAATTTTATCATCAATTTTACCAATTGAAACACTTGAAACTAGTTCTTTCATGACAACACCTGCATGTGCTAATGCCATTATAGCTGCATTAATTCCTGCACATCTAGTAGAAGCATTTGCTTGTAATATCATTATTTCAACATCAATTACAGTTCCAGGAAATCTCTTTAGGTCAATAACACTTGCTAATGCATTCCCACTTACCATCCCAATTTCTTTACTTCTTCTGCTTGGTCCAGGTCGTGCACGTTCAGTAACTGAAAACGGAAGCATATTATAACTACATCTTATAATTCCTTTTTCAGGATCTTGTAAATGTTGAGGATGTAATGGTTTTGGACCATAAACAGCAGCAATTGCAACAGTTTCTCCAAAAGCAAATAATGCACTTCCATCTGCATTTGGAACAATTCCAACTTCGGCTTTGATAGGTCTTAATTCATCAAACCCTCTTCCATCTGCACGTTTTGTATATGGCATTTTATTTATTACTTCCTCCTAAAAATTTTTCTATTTTTTCAGTTAGTCCTTTTGAAATTGATTCTTCAATAACAAGTTTAATTGCTTTTTCAGCTTTATTTTCTCCTTCTAAATCTCCTCTTATCCAAACATAACCATTTTGTCCAACAGTTATCTCTGTTTTAGTTTGATCTTTAATTAAATTAATCATGCTTCCTTCCCTTCCAATAACTCTAGGAACTTTATGAGGATTTACCTTAATTATTCTTCCACCCTCTAATACTCCTAACCCTCTAGATTTAAGAGTAAGATCCATACTATTTTTTTTAACACCTAAAATTTTTACACTCATAACCTCTCCGATTCCTGCAAATTCTGCTATATCATTTTTATTAATAAATCTAGGACATTCTGCAAGAGGTAAAAATGCAGAATAAGGACCTCCAACATCAATTATCCATCCATTAAATGTTGTGTCTTCTACTCTTCCAATAACAGTATTTCCTCTTCGAGGCTCAAAAACTCCTGAAACAGGTATAATTTTAATAACTCTTCCACCAGTTTCTGCTAATCCATATCTATTAGAAATTATGTCATTCCCTTCTTTTCGAGTAAAATCTCCTGGCAAAAAATCATCTCCAGAAACAATTACCTCTCCAGGAATCACAAGTTTTCTTTCTCTTTTAGTTTCTACTTCTTCTTCCATTTTATCATTAGTTTCTACTTCTTCTTCCATTTTATCATTAGTTTCTACTTTTTCTTCCATTTTATTCTTCTTTTATCTCCTGCGTTGTTGCAGATCCATGAGTTACTGAATTTAATTTATCATAAAATTCAGATTGAATTCCGACAGGAATATTTAAAACAATTTCTAAACTTCCATCTCCAAGCCAATCTTCTTTTTCCTTGTATTCTTGAACCAGCCCGTAAATTTTTCCCGTATGTTCTGCAGGAATCTTTGCTTTTATTTTTTTAGTCTCTAATTTTATGGGAATTATCCTTTTTAAACCTTCTAGGATTTTATTAATTTGTTTATCAACCGGTTTATTTTCAATTTTAACTCCTGCTTCTTTTAATGACTTCTCTAAAAGGTCTGGAGTAAAGGGTCTTCCAGTTTTTGCATCTATACCATTTCTTATTAAAAAATCAATTACTTGTTTTTTCCGGTTTTCCAAAGACTCATCCCTAAATTCTTGAGTAACTTCTATATCTCCTTTTTTAACTATTTTTTCAGTTATTTTACCTAAATCAGTAGTTTCAAAAACATTTAATAATTCGTCCTTGCCTGCATGCATTCCTTTTTTAAGATCAGTATAAATAGCAGTATCTCTTACAACATTATTAATATCAACAGACTCTCCTTTTCGCAATTTCATTGCTTCATCAAGATCAACCATTGTTTCAAATGTAAGTTTATTACTCCGAAGTCTTGCTATAGTGTCTGTCATTTTAATTATATTTCTTTAATTCTTCATTATTTAATTTTACTAAAGAATCTTCCTCCTTTTTTATATAACAAACATTAAAATTTTTAATTTCAAATCTATCTCCTAGAATCTGCTTAAAAATATCTAAAGCAAGTTTTATCCCCTGATCTACAGTAATTTCTTTTTTATATTTTTTCCTAAGCAATTCTTTTATTTTATCATCATTCTCACCAATTACAGTAGCATTATATTCAAAATAATTTCCAGTAATCTCGCTTGTATATAATTTAGTTTTTTTACCAATTTTACCCGCAATCATTAAAGCAACTCCAAAAGGCCTAACTCCTGGATGTTGTGTGTATTGTTGTTTAATATCTGCAATCTCTCTTATTACAGATTCAACATCTATTGGACTATCATATGTTACTCTATGCTGTTGAGCACTTAATCTTGCTTGGTTTATTAAAATTCTTGCATCACTTGCAATTCCAGCAGCACTTGCAAAAATATGTTTATCAATTTCATATATTTTTTCTGCAGAATCTGGAACAATTAGTTCATCTTTTTTACCTTTATCAGCAACAATAATAACTCCATCAGAACAATTTATACCTATACTCGCTGATCCAAGCCTTATTGTTTTTTCAGCATATTCTACTTGTAATATATGCCCATCTGGTGAAAACATAGTCGCACTTCTATCATAACCCATCACTTGATGTTGCATATCTGGTATTTCCATTTTTTTCTCCCTTAAAGGTTAATTCGTTTATGTTTTGTGCCAAAGAGAATAATAGAGAATTTATTCTTTGGTAACAAGACCATTTTTTATCCTTTCAAAAAAAACAAGAAATTAGGGTTTTTAAAACTTATGGTTTATTTAGCAACTTCAATACACTTTAATCTATCTCCCTTAACAAAACACTATTTCACGTTCTTAACACTTCCACTAACTTTTACAATTTCTAGATTTTTACCACACATTAAAAAACTAGCCCGGACTTTATCTAACAAATCCCTATTTATTGATAAAACCATTTTTCCATTTTCTGATTTTATTACTTGAGGGCTTGCCTCTGCAAAACCCAAAACTCCAATAAATTCTAAAATAGCTTCTTCTACAACTTTTTTATTTGCATCTTTTCCTTTAACTAAAAGATATCTTTTCTTTTCCCTATGGCTTGGTTTTAATGGTTTCATTTTTTATTTTCCCCTCTTTTTTTAGGACTTCTTTCTTTAAATTTCTTTTTATATTTTTTAATTTTTACTTCTTTTTTACGAATCTTTATTATAACAATTAGAAGTAAAATAATTATAAATACTCCTATTAAAACAAAAACACCAATCATTAAAAACTCAAAATCCAAAAGTTCTTCTTTATGAATTTCAGTCTCCTCATCATTTTTTGTTATAGTTTCTTCAACATTTATCTTGACTCTTTTTTCTTCCTTCTCAGGAATAAGTTCATAAATTTCTTTGATTGTAAGGTTTGCATTACTATCTTCAATACTATTTAATTTCACATAAAAATCATAATAATTTTCAGAGCTAAGATTTAATTTTTTAAACTGTCCAACTCCTAATACAAGTGTTGTAAGATTGCTTTGTATTGTGAGATTCACAATATTTCCAGCAATTTCAATAACTGTTAAAATATGAGAATCCTCTTTAATATTAAATTTTACTTTGTCATTTTTTCTTAAAGATTTTGTATAACCTTTTGAAGTTTCATCAATACTTGGAACATAAGTTAAATAACTAATACCTCCGCCCCCTCCTCCTCCTCCAGAACCTCCTTCATCTTCTAGAGCAGTTACTGTAAAACTTCTTGTACTTGAATTTGCTTGATTATTCCCAGAGTCTGTACAATTTAGGTTCCAAGTGTAACTTCCAGGACTAAAACTTTTTGTAAAACTATTAACTAAAGACTGATTTATAGAAGTATTTGTTAGGCTAACTAAACTATTAACAACCAAACTACAATTTGTAATCTCATTTGCATCACTGACATTATAACTAAACCCAATGCTTTGAGAGTTAGAGGTATAACTCGAAGAGTCTGAAGGACTTATTAAGGTTATATTAGGGTTGCTTACATCATAAGTAATTGTATAGTTACTTTTAATTATAGATTCTGATCTATTATTATAAGCCTGACAGCTCCATTCATAAACCCCCTGGTTTGTAAAATTATAATTAAATATACTCTCATTAATAATTCCAGTTTTGTTTTGACTTAGATTATAAATTAAACTATTACTAGAATTCCAAACAAAAAAAGTTATATTTGTTAATTCTTTTGATAATTCTGTTTCAGCTGAGCAATTAAAACTAACATTAATATTTGTATAGGTATTATTTAATGGAGAGAGCAAGTTCGTCGTAATCCCACCGATTATTAATGTAAAATTAGAGTTTGCAGAAGCAAAATTTCCTTTTTCATCATAAGCTAAACAATTCCATTCATAAGTAATATGATCTAGATTTGTAACATTAAAAATTGTTTTATTAAATATCCCTGAAATATTTAGAGTTCTATTATAAACTAATCCAGAACTATTCCATAAATAAAATGTTATATTTGATAATTGCCAGTCACTAGCATTACAAGAAAATGTTTGATTTTGAGTTAGATTAATATTGTTATTGTTTGGAGAAATTAAACTAACATTCGGAGAAAGATTATCTAAAGATAAAATTGCAGAATAAATATTAATTCTTGAAAAATTCAGATCAGAGGAAGCATCATTAACAATTTTTCCCGTTGAATTTAATAATTCTTCTATTTGAGAAGGTGTTTTTGTTCTTGTAGTTAAATTCAAAAACTGGTTAATAATTGCAATTACTCCTGCAACATGTGGTGTAGCCATTGAAGTTCCAGAATAGTCAATATAACCTCCCCCTACTTTTGTTGAATTAATTTGATATCCTATTCCTAAAATTTGAACTAATGAATTTCTATTGTAATCTATTGTTAAATCATCTTTTCTTACAGAACCTACTGGAGTTGCATTTGAAATACAGGCAGGAGCGGCTATAGAATTATAATTACCTTGATTCCCTGTAGCAATAACAACTGAAATATTTTTAGCAAAAGCATCATCAATTGATTCTGTCCAGGCACTTACAAGTTCATCACAATTAGAATCATATAATAAACCTGTTCCTAAACTCATTGTTATCACAGAAACATTTTGTCCAACACAATAATCTATTGCTCTGCTTAAATCAAGGGCATTTTCACTTCCATCTCCGTTTGAATCAAGAACCTTGACCCCAATTAAACTAATATTTGGTGATACTCCAATTATCCCCCCCGATGCACCAACAATTCCCGCAACATGAGTTCCATGCCCACAATCATCCCCCATAGAACAATTCTCAACACAGGTTTTATTATAACAATCAATAACACAACTTTTATTTTTTCCAATTAAATCAGGATGGGTAAAATCAATACCACTATCTACAACACAAACTGTCTGCTCTGTTCCTGTTAAATTTATATTAGAAACTTTAAGAGAGTGAGTTATAGATGCATTAATCTGTCCAACAGAATCCTGTAAAAATCCCTCAATCTTATAGCTTTTAGAAATATCTTCTACATAAACATTTCCTTTTAATTCCTCTAACTCTTTTTCATCAACCTCTTTGTAAATATAATTCTTGTAAACCTCATCCCCCTCAACTTCTAATTTCTTTAAAATCTCTAATGTTTTAGCATCTTCTTTATTTATCTCTTTACCTTCTTCAACTTCCAGTTTAATAATCACCCCTACTTTTTCTTCTCCTGCTTCAAATTCTTTTAAAACTTCTTGTTTAATTTTTTCCTTAATTTCCATTTTTGCAAAAACCTGAGAAGAATTAAAAACTAATAATATTAAAAACAAAATTATAAACATTAAAAAGATTTCTTTAAAGTTCATTATTTATAACTTCGCATTTATTATTAACACATCCACAATATCCGGCATTACAATCTAAAGGCCCTTGACAAACCTGACTACAAAATAAAAGTTCACAATCCGGAGCATTTTTTTTAGAAACACAAGATTCTGCATGACAACAACTTGAAGGAACACAATCACTTTCTATATCGCACATAATTATTTCTCTGCTCATGTTCTCTTCATTAGTTTTATTATTAATTTCCTTATTTTCCTGAACAGCAAAATAAACTAAAACCACCAATAAGAGAATTAAAATAATTATCACCCAGAACAATATTTTATTATGTTCAATCTTAAGTTTACTTCCTCTTTTTATTTTTATCATAAATAAGTAATAGAAGAAGGATATAAAAATATTGTCTATTCAACTTAGAAATAATTAATCTCTTTTTTAATACTTTTTAATAAATTATACTCTTTTATTTTACTTATTGGGTACTATTCGTACTCTGATTTCCCCTATAACCTTCTCCCAAACCACTTACTGGATGTGTTAAAGGGTCTTTCACACCTCTTTGTATGGGCATCATTTTTGTAGGAACAAAAGAACCTGCAGCTTTTTTTGCCCAAATTCTTGTTTCTTCATTATCTGTTAAAGAATCTGTATGCTCTATTAAATAATCTAAAAATCCATTATTTGGTTTTGGTTTTCCCTTGCTATGCAGTCCAGCATAACCTTGAGGAAAAACATTTTCAGAAAGACAAGCAATTGCATAAAAACTAATTGCTTCAGAATCAGAAAGTTGATTTAATCTTTCTGGATGTTCAATTACTTCCCTATATGCTTGTGGAACTAGGCTAGGTTGTCTTAAACTTCTTCTTAAATTATTTTTATTTAAATATTTATTTAGACTTATCATTTTAGTTTTCTCCTGTAAGATTTTCAACACCTGAAATTATATTTCTAACAATTCCATAAATTGATTCTCCTGTGAAATGTTCTCTATGTTTTTCTGGAGTATATATTAATCTTGTTCCATCATCATAGGATCTTAAATCTTCATGAAGCTGATCGCTATCTGGATGATCTAAATGAGCAAAAACAAATTTTGCTTGTTCTGCAAGGTCTGCTATTGGCTGGGAAGTGATACTTACTTGAAAACCATTATCTGCAAGAGCAAAAGCCAAGTCTCTCTCTGAGCTATCTTCTGCATCTAGAACTCTTCTACCGATATAAAAAAGAGCATTTCCTAGAGGCTTTGCCGCCCCCATATACTTTCCTGTGAATAACTCTTCAGGACTTTGAGGAACAATACTTCGAGTTCCACTAGTAAAAGGCTGAACCATATGGATTCTACTTGTAACGTCATCTATTGAATTTACCATTTTTGTATTAATTTTACTCCTAGAAGTTTATACACTAATAACTATCTAAAAAAATAAGAAAAAAATACTATTTAAAAAAAACTGTTGTTTTTTTTGTAGAAATGGAATATTTTAACTCTTAAAAGGAGGTTTTACAAAGAATTAAGAAATTTTTAAGGTAAATATTTCTTTTGATGAATTTTATTACTCTTTATTAGTAAATAACTCTCTATTAAAAAATTTGATCTTATCTTATTAATAATATTTATATCTTTTAAATCTTCAACAATAATCCCTACTTGCGAAGCCCCAATAACCTTCATAAACTGTACAATATTTTTATGATGTCTTGCATACTCTTTGAACTTTTCTATCTCTTTTACTCCTTCGCTTAGAAACCTCAAAAAAATTATTTGCCTATGTATCCCTAACTTTGAATTATTTAATATTGTTCCATACCCCTTTATAATGTACCTTTTTTCTAGAGATTTCTTTATCTTAATAACGGTTTTTATTGGAATGCCTTTTTCTTCAGAAATACCAACAAGTCTTTCACAAGGGCATTTTACTAATTCATCCAAAATAATTAATTCTTTATCTGAAAGTTCTTCAACTGCCCGGTCTCCAGACAAAACAACAGTTTTAATAATTAGATTTTTAATCAAATAGTTTTTAGGATATTCATATTTAATTATTAACGGAAATACAAAAGCAGTTTTTAGCCTTTTATCAAATCTTTGTATTAACTCCATATGTGCCTTATTAAAAGCAGCAAGATTTTTAGTTGAATATTCTACTAATAAATCTACCCCTTCTTTCCCCTCTTCTATTGCTACAATTATCCTTATTTCTTTTAGTTCACTAATTATTTGTTTTCTTAAGGAAGCATCCACCTTTATATAATTAAATCCTACTAAAACATTCACATATCCCAATTTTACAGCATCTACAATTGTTACTTCCTTTTCTATTAATTTTTTCTTTTTTAAAGTATTCAAAAGATAAGAGGCAGATTGTTGGCTTGCTCTAATTTTTTTCCCCAATTCTTTTGTAGTTATTCTTGAATTTTTTGAATATTCAAACAATAGTTTCTTTATTTTTTCTTTCATTTTAAGTATTTAGATGAATATTTTGTAGAAAAGTTCCTTTAGTATTTAAGCATTTCCATTTCTACAAAATTTTAATAGGAATTTTTTTAATAGTATTTTTAACTAATCTAATTATTACTCCCCCCAAACATATTTAAACCAGACTCTCTTTTTTACTAATAGGCAAAAAAAGAGGGAAATATAAAATGAAAATCTATGGAATTGGTGGTTTTAGTGAAGTTGGTAGAAATATGACTGCAGTAGATTTAGGAGAAGATGTTATATTATTTGATTGTGGGTTACATCTTCCACCTATTTTAGAATTAGAAGAAGCTGAAAAAGTTTATACTGAAAAAAAATTAAGATCAATTGGTGCAGTTCCAAACGACACAATCCTTGATAACCTAGGTTTAAGATCTAAAGTCCGTGCGATTATTCCAAGCCACGCCCACTTAGATCATATAGGTGCAATACCCTTTTTAGCTCATAGGTATAATGCAGAGGTAATTGGAACCCCCTTTACAATAGAAGTTCTTAAAACATTATTAAATGACGAAAAGATTTTTTTAAAAAACAAATTAAAAGTTGTTCAACCAAACTCTTTTTGTTATATCCAAGGAAAAAATAAAAAGTATCGGGTAGATTTTATTAATATAACTCATTCAACTATCCAATGCTCCTTATTAGCACTTCATACAAATGAAGGGGTTGTTCTCTATGCAAATGATTTTAAGTTAGACAATAGCCCTGTTATGGGTGGAAAACCAAATTATGAAAGATTAAAAGAAATAGAAAAAGAAGGTGTTAAGGTATTAATTATTGATTCTATTTATGCAGGAGACAATAGAAAAACCGCAAGCGAAAAAGTTGCAAGAGCTTTATTAGAAGAGGTTCTCTTAACTACAAACAATGCAGGAGCAGGACTAATTGTAACCACATTCTCATCCCACATAGCAAGATTAAAATCAATTGTTGATTTTGGAAAGAAATTAAATAGGGAAATAGTTTTTCTCGGAAGAAGTTTAAACAAATATGTTTCTGCAGCTGCAAGAGTAAATATGTGCCCTTTTAGAGGTGATGTGCAGATAGCAACATTTAGAAACCAACTAGAAAAGAGTTTAAGACAGATAAATAAGAATCGTGGAAATTATATGGTTGTGTGTACTGGACATCAAGGAGAACCTGGAAGTATTTTAGACCGATTATCAAGAAACAAACTTCCTTTTCAATTTAATAGAAAAGATCATATTGTTTTTTCGTCTTCTGTTATTCCTGCTAAAGCAAATATAGAACAAAGAGAAAGACTTGATAATCGTTTAAAGAAGAGGGGAACAAGATTATTTAATAATATTCATGTTTCAGGACATCCAGGAAGAGAAGATTTAAGAGACTTGATAGAGTTATTAAATCCTGAGCATATAATTCCAGCACATGCAGGACGCGATAAAACTACTCATATGATTGAACTCGGAAAGGAGATTGGTTATAAACCAAGAAACCTTCATTTGTTTAGTAATGGACAATCATTAAAATTTTAAACATCAATTTCTTTATAGGATTAAGAAAAAATGTAATAGAATAATTAAAAGAGAATGGTAAATGAAGATATTGTAACTGCTTTAAGAAATGCTGTGAATCGTGGGGAACCCCTAGAAATTGCAATAAACATCCTTATTAATTCGGGTTATAATTCCAGAGATGTTAAAGAAGCTTCTAAATTTGTTGGAGGAAGTATTCTAAGTGATTTACAACCAAATCCTAATGAGCAGTTAACAATGCCTGCAAAAAAAACATTTTTTTCAAAACAACCTGTTCAACTCTCACCACAACCTCTAAAACTTGCTCAACAAACCCAAACCCCTCAAATGCAAACTATGCCTCCAAAACTTCCTAATCAAAATATCCCTCCAATCCTTCCATCAATTTCCCAACAACAAATTCAACCAGAAATTTCACAAACACAACAACCTCTAGAACAAGTTAATACATCTGGAAATCATTTACAACCAACAAAACCTCTATCAAAAGAATTAAATAATATAAGACCTCAAAAACCAAGCAAAACTAAAGAAATAATTTTATTAGTAATTTTATTGTTTTTGATTGGTATTTTAATTTTAACAATTGTTTTTAAGGATAAAATCCTAGGACTTTTTGCTTGATAAAGATTTAAAAAACTAATTGAACAAAATCATGACATCAATTTATGAACCTAGAGAAGATTCATATCTTCTCTCAGAAACTTTAGAAATTTTTCTAAAAGAAAATCTAAAACACAAAAAAATAAATAAAAATATTTGTATTTTAGATATGGGTTCTGGTTCAGGAATACAGGCGTTAACTTGTAAAAAATTAGGTTTTAAGAATATCCTTACACTAGATATAAATCCAGATGCAATAACTCATCTAAAAAAACAAGGATTAAAAACTGTTAAATCAGATCTTTTTTCTAATATTAATAAAAAAGATAAATTTGACCTTATTATTTTTAATCCTCCATATCTTCCAGAAGATAAAAGAGAACCAGAAGATTCAAAAATTCAAACTACTGCAGGAAAAAAAGGTTATGAAATTATATTAAAATTTTTAGAACAAGCAAAAAATCATTTAACTAAAAATGGAAGTATTTTATTATTATTTTCTTCATTAAGTAAGCCTAAGATTATAAAGAAACAAGCTACACAATTAGGTTATGATTATAAACTCTTAAACAAACAAAACCTAGATTTTTTTGAAGAATTGTTTGTATATAGGATTACTCATTTATTGCTATTATAGTAAATACTGAAACTTGCCCTCTTTTCATGAATTATTTAGTGAATTTATATATAAAAAATTATAGTATTTATAACTAGGCTTTAGGAAAAAAATCAATTAAAAGATAAAAATAACATATTTTTTACTATAATTATGCTTATAAAAAACATTTGATTTAATTTTTTATAAAAATAAAAGAAAAAAGAAAATGAAATTAGCACATATCTCAGATAGTCATCTAGGGGGTTGGAGACTTCCTGAATTACAAGTTTTAAACATGGAATCATTTAGAAAAGCAATAGAACTTTGTATTGCAGAACCAGTAGAATTTATACTTTTTACAGGAGATTTGTTTGATTCTGCTTTTCCACCAATAGAGATATTAAAAGATACTTTTGCAGAATTTAGAAAATTAAAAGAAGCAGGAATAAAATCTTATGTTATCGCAGGAAGTCATGATTATTCTGTTTCAGGAAAAACTTTTTTAGATGTTTTAGAAAAAGCAGGTTTTTGTAATGTCTGCAAATATGAAGAAAATGAAGAAGAAATAATTTTGAAACCAATAAATCACAAATCTTATTATATTTATGGATATCCTGGAAAAAAATCAGGATTAGAAGTAGCTTCATTAAAAAAAATAAAAATAAATGAACCCTACTCTAATTATTTTAGAATTTTAATGTTACATACTACAATTACTGAAGTTACTGAAAATCTTCCAGTAGATTCAATACCATTAAACGAATTACCTAAAGCAGATTATTATGCACTTGGTCATGTGCATATGGATTTTGAAACAGAAATTAATGGAAAACCAGCGATTTACGGAGGTCCAACATTTCCAAATAACTTCAAAGAACTTGAAGAATTAAAACACGGAAGTTTTTACATCCTGGATATAGAGGGTTACACAAAAGTAACTAAAAAAGAACTTAAATTAAAAGAGGTTGAGTTTATAGAAATAAGAATCAGCGATGCTTTAACTGCAACCAATGAAATTCTAATAGAACTTGAAAAACATGATTTAAAAGATAAGATTGTTTTACTCAAGGTTTTTGGAACATTAGTAAATGGAAAAACCTCAGACATAAAATTTCAAGAAATTCAAGAATATATTGAAAAAGTAGGGGCATATAGTTTCTTAAAAAACACAAACAAACTTGAAACTGAAAAAGAAGAACTTAGGATTCATTTAAAACCTAGTGACATGGAAAAAATAGAAGAAACTCTAATAAATAAATATGGGAAAGAAAACCCTTCAAATTTTAATAAATTAATCTTGCCTCTTGTGGAGTCTCTTAGTATTGAAAAACAAGAAGGTGAAAAAAACCAGGTTTTTGAAAACCGGCTTTTACTAGAACTAGGCAAAGTTTTAGGGGTGGAATTTGCTTAAAAAATATCTTAAAAATGATCCTTAAAAAACTATTAATAGAAAATATTCGAAGTTATCATAGGCAGGAAATTATTTTTCCTAAAGGCTCAACATTATTATCCGGAGACATTGGTTCTGGAAAAACAACAGTTTTACTTGCTATTGAATTCGCACTTTTTGGATTACAACCCTCACAAAAAGGGACTTCTCTTTTAAGAAATGGTGAAGAAGAATGCAGGGTTGTTCTTGATTTTGAGATTGAAGGTAAGGAAATAATAATTGAAAGAACATTAAAAAGAAGTAAAAAATCAATTTCTCAAGGTTATAGTTCAATAACAACAGACAATGAAAAATTTGAAGGAAGTGTGACTGAAATTAAATCTAGGGTATTAAAACTTCTTAATTATCCTTCTGAATTTGCTAAAAAAACTAATCTTTTATACAAATTCACTGTTTACACTCCTCAAGAAGAGATGAAGCAGATAATTCTTGAACCTGGAGAAATAAGACTTAATACTTTAAGACATGTTTTTGGAATTGATAAGTATAAAAGAATCGAAGAAAATACAATAGTTTTAGGCTCAAAATTGCGAGAAAAAATAAGAGTTTGTGAAGCAAGGCTTTATGCCCTAGAGAATGACAAAGAAATTCTTAAGGAAAAAAAGAATAATCTTCTTATACAAAAAGAAAAACAAGAACAAGCAGGAGAAAATTATAGAAAATCCATAGAATTTAGAGAATCTAAGGAAAAATCTTTAAAAGAGATACAAGAAAAAATTAATGAAAAAAACACCATAGAAAATGAAAGAACAAAATCTAATATTCTAATTTCTGAAAAACAACAACAAATTACAGGTTTAAGAAATCAGCTTCATAATTTGAATTTGCAGATTGAAGAAGCTAAAAAAATCTCTTTTAACGAATCTGAGTTTAATTCTTTAGACGACCGTGTCCAATTCCAACAAAAGAAAGAAGATGAATTACAAAAAGAATATATCCAGGTTATTAGTAAAATAAATACTCAAGAATCAAAAAAAAGTGAAACAACGATATTAAAAAATAAAATCTCAGGATTGCAAAGATGTCCTACTTGTTTGCAAGATGTTACAGAAGCTTATAAAGAAAATATCTTTGTAAAAACTAGTGAAGAAATACAAAACATCCAAAAAACTATTAATGAACTTGCTATAAGAAAAAACCAACTCTCTGAACAAATCGATTTTGTTAAAAAAACAAAAGAAGATTTTAAGAAAAGAAAGTCAGAATTAGAACTTTTAAAGATTAAATCTGAAAATCTTAAAGAAAAGGAAGATAGGATTAATGAAATAAAAGAGCAAGAAAATTCACTTAAAAACGATTTTGAAATGCTTCAGAAACATCTTAAATCAACTGAAAAATTAATTCAAGATTATGAAAAATATAATCTTAGTTTTGAACAAAGAAATGAAGAACTAAAACAAGTAAAAATTAATGAAAACAATTTTGCAATAAAAAAAGCTGAAATAAACAAAGAAATACAATTTTTAGAACAACAAATAAAAGAGAAAAGACAAGAGATTGAAGAAAAACAAGAATTAAAGAAAAAAACCGACAGAATTAAGGAAATTGAATATTGGATTTCTAAAAAATTTCTAGATCTTATTTTATTTACAGAAAAACAAGTCATGATAACCCTAAAAGAAGAATTTTCAAGGCTTTTTTCAAAATGGTTTTCAATTCTGGTATCAGAATCGCTAAGTGCTAGATTAGATGATAATTTTTCTCCAGTAATAGAACAACAAGATTATGAACTTGATTATAGTTTTTTATCAGGAGGTGAAAGAACTGCAATTGCTCTTGCATACAGGCTTTCTTTAAGCCAGGTGATTAATTCTATGATTTGCAATATCAAAACTAGCGACCTTGTAATCCTTGATGAACCTACTGATGGATTTTCTTCACAACAACTTGATAAAATTAGGGATGTATTGCACCAACTTAATGCAAAACAACTTATTCTTGTAAGCCATGAACCTAAAATAGAGGGATTTGTAGACAATATTATTAGATTTAGAAAAGAAAACAATCTTACAAAAATTGAAGAATAAATTTTTTACGCTACTTTATCTTCAGTTCTTGGATAAGTTTCTTGAGGAGTTTCTTGATAACTAGGAATATTAAAATCTATTGGTGGAAGGCGTTTTAATTCTCTTGGAGGATTTAATAAATGTTCAAGAGGTGTGGGAAATCTTATTCTAGGTGGAACAAGATATCCTGGAGCATTTTCAACTCGGGGTAATAATCTTGCCTGAGGTATTTCTTCACTTTGTGGAGAATTAAGTTTTGCTTCCATACTAAATTTACAACTCTCTTTTAATCTAACATTTTCCTGCCATAATTCATAGGATTTTGCAATTAAAAACCCAGTTAAGAAAACAAAGGGTAATGCAATATTTCT
>CAZJPU010000011.1:0-17991 GCA_964548105.1 Candidatus Woesearchaeota archaeon
ATTTTTTATCACTTCTTCAGAATGAAGAGTTCCTGACATAAAGACCATTGCCTTATTTTTATCAGTTATTTCTTTAATACACCCAGATAGATCTGAAGTTACCAAACTTACAATAAAATTATTCTTAATTATTTTATAACTTAAATAAATATCATTAATTGTTTCTGTAAAACTTTTTACAACATCAATTACCTGATTACAGTAATTTAATTCTTCAATTGAGATTTCTGCAACTAAATCATTATTTTCTAAAAGTTTTTTAAATATTCCAAGTAGGTTTGTTTTCTTTATTTCTTTAATATCTTTATCTTTTAATTCATTATCAAATCCTAAATTTTGGTTTGAAGAATCATGAGAATTAAAATCTTGATTTTCAAAATCATTATTCTTAAATTCTAATTCAAGAAGCCTTAGAATTTTTGATTTAAGTTCTGTTGCTTCCCTACTTTCAGTTTGAATTTCAACTAACGCATCGTAGAATCTTTTCAAATTAATTTTTTTTTGATTAAATAAACTGTCTAAAAATTCATCTGCTTCATCAATAATATCTACTTCTGTTGCAGGTTTTTTTAAAAATTGTAATTCAGATTTATATTTAGCAGAATTATAAATTATAACATCTGCATAAATGTATGCTAAGAACTGATCATAATATGAACATCCACTTTTTCTGTGATAAAAAACAAATTCTTTCCCATTACAACCTTGATATTTATATTTTTTTGCTTTTTTTAAGTTAGTTATTTCAAACTCTACAGGTAAAATAGGGCTCCAGTAAGGATTTGCAGGAGCAATCCAGGTTCTTTTGATATCTTTTATATCTTTTGTTTCCTTATCATCATTAAATTCGTTAAGATCATAATATCTCATTATATCAATAGCATTTTTTTCAGTTATCTTAATGTTTTCTGGAAGATTTTTATCAGCACAAGAAATTCCAGGCATATATATAGAGTCATGATTATCTTTTCCAGTAATTGACGCAATTTTTAGTCTTTTTTTGTCAGGTTTAAGTAAATATTTTTTATTAGTATAATCATCTTCATACTGTTTTTGAAGACTTTTTAACGGAACAACTATCGCAGCTTTTCCAAGAGATCTTGCAATGTTTAGTGCTATTGCACTTTTTCCACTGCCACAAACACCTTTTAGAAATATAATTTTATTTCCCCCCTTAATTAATTTTACAACTTCTTTTACAATATCTTCTTGAGTTTTATTGTTTGAGAATTTCAAGGGTTTTAAGTATTTATCACCCAAATAAAAGTTCCAATATTTATTTTTTATTTCATTTATATTATAATCTTCTGAAAAGTCATCATTCTTAAGAAAACCAAGTGAATCAACCTTTTTTAATTCGCAATTATTGTATTCTGAATCATTATGATAATTATTAGAAGAATCATTATTTCCTGGAACTGAATTTAATTTATTCTTAAACTTCTTTGGATATTTCTTTTCGTATCTTTCATCATAATTGTTTCTAACCTTTGTTAAGCTAGATTCTGAGAATTCGTCTTTTTTTTCCCATTCTCTATTGTTAAAATTTGATGAAGGTCTTTTTTTACCCCCCCAACCCAAACGCTCAATTTTTTCATTAGCCATTAATCCAAAATTGTTTGAACTCAAATTGCTATCAAAATTAGGATTAGAACTATCATTTCTATCCTCAAAAGAAACGTTTTTGTTTTCAAAATTTCTAATTCTTTCACTTTCTTCAGAAGTTATTGAAGATTTTCCAGATCCTCCAAACTTTTCATCTAAATCAGACGGCAATGAGTCACCCTGAATTTTTTCATAGCTTTTGCTATTTTGGTTATTTTTCTCAAACCTTTTTTTTCTTTTATCATCCTTACTTTTTTCTCTTTCAACACCTATTCCATCAACATTAATTAGTTTTCCGGAAGAATCAAACATTAATCTCCCCATATAAATTAAAAAACGAAAGAAGAGTTTTTAAAAATTATTCTTCTTGCATAAGTTAATTTATTAAAAAGGTCATAATTTAAAAAAGGTTTCCATAATAAGACCTAACAATTAATTATTCTATACAAATCCTACCTAAAAACATGAACGCCCGCGCCAGAACTTGAATTATAGAAAAGAATTTTGGTATTAAGAAATATCTCCCAATTCAACAAAATATCCATCCAATGCTTTTATCTTGTATACTGGGTCTCCCTCTGGTCCAATAGCTCCAATACCTCCAGGCCATTTCCCGGATAAATTGTCTACTACTCCTAACTGATGTAAGTATAACATAGAGTACTCTAATGAACCCTCCCAAGAACCACGAGGCACAGAGATCTTTAATACATCCCAGATTGAATCAGTTTCCAATCCCTCATCCTTATCTAAAAGTGCAGTCAATGTAGCATAGGCAGTAGAATCTAAATATTTTACAGGTTCATTGGCTTGTTCAGCAGTTACTGCTACCAATTCATCTTGGTGGTATAACTTAATATGTGGTTCTTCTTGGCTTCCAGTAGAACTATCCACCCGTCTAAAACACGCTTTAACGTCTAGTGGAAATTCTCTTAAAAACTGTTCAAGGGGTTTTCTTACTGGCATATTAATAATTGGATATTCTTCCTATATAAACATTTCTTTTGTTATTACTTTTAAGAAGTTACGCCCATGCGACTTTAGAAACTTGAAGTTATTCAAAATGTTCTTTTTTAATAAGAATTTTATCCTTACAAACCTTCCACAAGTGATTTGATAGCGAAAAACCTGATTTTCTTTTTCTATCTGTAAAATAAGCAAGAATCACATTAATTCCATCCTCTTTTAGGTCTTTGATTATTGGTACAAAATCAGTATCTGCAGTCATTAAGATTATCTCTGTTATCCCTTCTTTTTTTGGGATTCTTGAAAGATTTATAGTTAGCAAGGTGTCTACTCCTTTTTGTTGATAAGTATTATCAATTTTCTGGCATCTACCTTCTTTTACAATAACTCCAACTTTTTTTAATTTAGAGATAAATCTGTCATATTTAGCTTTCCGATTATTTTCTTCTTCAGTTGGTTTGGGTCTTTGATAAGGAGGGGCAGTATAGAAATAAATTTTTTTACAATCAAATTTTTTAGATTTAGCTAAATTATTAGAAAGATTCTCTATTCTGCATTTGAGTGGTTTTCCTTTCCCAAAATGCTTAGAAATATAAGATAAATATCCTGCGTCAATAAAAACAATTGTAGATTTCATTTAAAAAAACATCAGGCAACCACAAGGATCACCTGGGATTATGTTAATATTATTAGTTAATTAAAGTATTTAAGATTTGTGGTATAAAAAAGGTAAAACGCCCGCGCCGAGAATCGAAGAAGGGTTGGAAAGTATTGCAGTTAGGGTTATCGGCACAGGAAAATGTAGCAGTTGGGTGGTATGATGTGCATTATAGATAAACTTCTGCTAAAAGCGAGGTTAAATCCTGAAAAACTTTCTTGGGATTCTTAATATTAACATCTCTTTTTTCTAAATTTACCCTGTAAAGAGGTTTAGTACAATCAATAATTTGATTTGCACTAACTAATCTGTAATAAATAAAAGATTCAGCATGTCTAACATTTCCATCAATATCCTCATGTTTAGAATAACCTTGATTTTCTTTACTTTCTAAAAAATCTAAGATTCTCCTTAATCCTTCCCCATTAGTTCTGAATCCTCGAATAGTTAAATTTGGAGCAATCATTTTAAAATTCCTTAGATTCAAGAATCCTTTTTAAATCCTTAGAATTCGAATCTCTCCACCCAAAAATAGCTTCTGCAATTTCCAATACCTGAGGAATAGTATGCTTCTCAACAAATTTCTCAATAACATCTAGTTTTCCTTCAAAATAAGCCATACCTACTTCCCTCTCAACTATCTCTTTAAAAGCAGTTTTAATATCTTCTGATGTTCTCTGAAAACTTGGAGATATCCTCCCAGTTTCAAATCCGATTGAGGATTCCCCAAAATCGGATAGTTCTTGTTCAACTTCTTGCAATCTTTTTAATAAATCTTCAATACTACCAATAACATTTAACCCTCTTGGAATTAAAGCATCACGAATTTTTAAAGTATAACTACTTCCACAACATAAATCATATTCATTCAACTTTCTTTTTGGAACAAGCCCCTTTAATCTAATATCCTTATATTGGTCTACAAAATAATTTGGATAAACAACTCTTAAAACTTCTTTTGGTTCTTCCCTACAATAACCTAAACTCAATATTTCAGTTGCCATCTTCAATTTTGTTAGAAATAAACCCTATATAATATTTATAGCGACAATTGTCGTGTCTGATGCACAAAAAGAACTATAGATCTTTTACAACTTCGGGAACTATTTTTCCTTCTGCTTTTTTTAGGTGTGCTTGATATGTAGAATAAGAAATTCCCATTTTTTTTGCAAGTGTTTTCATATTAACTTTTTTTGGATAATTATAATATCCTGAATTAATAGCTATCTCCATAGCTCTTTTCTGATTATCAGTTAGTTCAGGTAATACTCTAGTTAGTGAAATATTAGAAATTTTTTCTTCTTTAAATTTTAAAACTTCTGCATCTAAATATTTTTCAGCAAAATTTAATACTTCAACAAGACATTTCCTATCAAAACTTGCTAAGTCCCAGATATGAAATCCATCTTTATTTATTATTACTGGTTTAGTTCTAATTATCTTAGGATTATATACCGGTTCTGAAAACAAGGGTTGTTTAGTTATAGATACAATAAATTCCTTATTAACTTCGATTTCAACTAAATCCTCTTGTTTTTTTGCATCTCTAATAAATGATTTCTTATTTTTATCATCACCAAATATAAAACCTGCTGCAATTAAATAAATCCATTTTTTATCTTTCCAGTAAGAAAGAGGATAACCTGTTAAAGAGAGGTTATGTTTAACAGCCATTCTACCCATAAACTGTTTACCTGATGGAAGTTTAAGTTTTAAGACCCACATATTAATACGACTATTGTCGTATTTAAATAATTTACTAAAATAACATAATAATCTAATAAATTTCAGATACCCCCTAAAAGCATGAACGCCCGCGCCGAGAATCGAACTCGGGATGCTACCGTGACAGGGTAGAGTACTAACCGCTATACTACACGGGCTTAATAAAGTATGTAAAATTAGGTTTTTAAGCTTTTTTCTTTTAGAGTTTTATGGTTCTATTTCTTTTTATTAGGTTAATCTTACCTTATCAAAGTTCCAATAAACTCCTTATTATCAAGAAAATCATTAAGATTATCAAACTTTTTTCCATTAAGTATCGCTACATTTATTCCTAATCCTTGTGCTTCTTTACTTGCGATAGGATCAAAAGGTGCAGAAAGTCCTGGATCCCATTTATTTCCTACAATTTTTCTAAAATCTTTCCAAGAAATCTCCTTTATTTTTTTTGCATTAGGATTAATTTTAGGATCACTATCATAAACATAATCAATATTTGATAAATTAATTATACTCTTAGCATCAAAACGCTTTGCTATTAAAACTGCATCAAGATCAGTACTACATCCAGGTTTCCAACCAGAACCAACTAAAACAGATTCTTTAAAATCTATTTTTTGATTAACAGGATCTTCAATTATTTTGGGATGAGCATCTTTTCCAAGAACAGATTTTAATAAATAAGCATTAACTTTTGTCACATAAATTCCAAGTAAATCATTTTCTTCATCACTAACCTCAACAAGACTTTTTGCAGCATTTTGATATTTTCTACAAACTTTTCCACCACCAGCAATTAAGATAAATCTATCACCTTTTTTTATCCTATTTTTAATAAAAACCTTAAAATTTTTTAAAAAATCTAAATCAATATCCTCAGGTACAATTAATGAACCACCTACTGAAATTACATGCAATACCATAATATTAATCTATAATTAAAGTTTAAAAAACTAATTGTTGTTATGTAATAGTTTTTTTAAAGGTTATTTTTCTAATTCAAAGAATATGAGAAACCTATCAATAGGATTAATATGCCACCACGGTAATAAATATGACTATGATGGTGATTGCGAAGTCACAAAGCGTGTTTCTATAGAGGGAAATGTTCCAATAACTTACTTTTTTTCAGGAATTGAACTTAATGCAATTGCAAATGATAGAAAAGATATCTCAGGTGCAATTAAACATGATGGAAAATTTATTAATCCTAGAGCTGGAAATATTGATTCTTCTAAATCAGAACTTGCAATAATGCCATTTAATCATATTCCACTAGTACATCCCCATGGACAAGGGATCCTTAGTACTTATTTTAGAGAAATTCTTGAACCTCAAGTTAGATGGAGCCAGGGAATTGCTGAAAATGAATTTGGAATAACTCCAGTTACAATACACCCTCCGGATGGAGTTTATGCTCCTGCCGCAGCACATAATCTAAAAAGATTAGGTTTAGATAATGTTGTTATTAGTGGAGAGTTTTTAGGAGATAATAAACATGCAAAAGGTCTTATGTATTGGGCGTCTGGACTTAGACATGTTATGAGAACAAATGATATTCAACCACAAAACCCTCAATTTTGGAATGCCAAAAATTTTATTGATGCAGTAGAATCTTATTGTCAAGAAAATAATATTAATAATCTACTTGTAACCTGTGATATTGATGAATTTACAGGCAAATTAATTAATGACAATGGAATGAGTTTAGATGATGGAGTAAACAGACTTAATGCAATAGGAGCTGAGGCTTATGGAAGAGTAAATTTAGTAAATGTTAATACTCTAGCACATTGGTATAATCCAGAAAATCAAACAGATCTTGAAAATATTTGGGGTTGGAATTATGTTTCATCTCAAATAGGAGACGGAACTTTAAAATTTATAGATGATCACAAAAATGGAGAAATTGGGCATGTTATATGGCTTATTGGAAAAAGACGCAAAGAAAATCAAAGAGGAGAGTGGTGGGATGAAGGAGCTATAAATAATGCACGAGATTGTTTATGTATGGCAGCAGATATAGCGTGTAGATATGACAGAGATCCTTATGGATTAGAAGGTTTTTATAGGGAAAATATAGGAAAAGCAAGACATTTATTACAAGGATAATCAAATAATTAAATATTTAATATAACAAATCATTAATATATAATGAAAAAAAGAATAAGAATTGTGGCAATAGTTGTTAAGAATAATAAACTTCTCTTAGTTAAAGGTTCAGATCAATATAAAGAATACTGGACACCTGGAGGAAAATTAGAAAAAGAAGAATCAGAATTAGAATGTCTAAAAAGAGAATTAAATGAAGAATTAAATGTTAAATTAACATCTGCTAAATTTTTTAGGGAATATATTGCAAAATCCCCTTATGAAGAAAATGTAATCTCTATAAATAGAATTTATATTACAAATATTTCTGGAGAAATAAAAACAGCAAAAGAAATAAAAAATTATGTTTGGATGTCAAAAGAAGATTTTAACAATAATAAATATCTCTTAATTGCTATAACCAAAGAAAAAATAATCCCAGATTTAATAAAAGAAAGGTTTTTCTAAAAATTTAAAGTAATAAAAAATACTTTCCAATATTATAAACAAAACATATCCACTTCTAACAAAACCCTTAATCAGCGTTATCCAGAGTTCTAATTAAAATTTTTGAAGCATTGATTTCTCTTAAGAATTTGATTTTTCCGCCTCATTAATTAGAGTGGAAGAAATATAAATTCAATAACAAAAGAGTCAAATCAATCTATTCCGGACAACACAGATTATAAACGAGTTTTTGTATTAATGAATCTAAAGTTATTTATAGTTTATTTTTTTGATATAAAGATGGTATGGGCAAGATTAAACAAATATGTTGAAATGTGGAAAAAGCCTGTTTTAGGTTCGGAGAATAAAAAAGATGAAAAGAGATATATGGCATTATGCATTGATTCTACTAGTAAAGATCCTTATAGGGGAATAGCTAGAGAGATAATTGAACGAAAAGGAAGTCCAGATATTCCTGGTTTTTTAGATAGAAGCAAGTTAATTATTGTGGAGAGTTATGATTTATTGAATTGGAATATTATTGAGGATTTAGATATAAATGGAATAAATGAAATAGTTGAAAAACTGCTAGGTAATACTAAAAATAAAAAGGAATTTATAGGATTAGAAGACCCTGATATTTTGGTTGATGATTCTGGAAAAAAACATGTTTATTTTACAATTGCTTTTAAGTATAAAAAAATGGATTTGTATGATGTTTATGTTGGTCATGCAATTGGTGATGGATTAGACCAGCTTGTGGCTAAAATGCCAGTTTTAGGAAAAGTAAATAATGAAATTGTTGGATTTAAGGAGATATGTCCCTCTCCAGTTGAGAATAAAGATGGAAGGTTTGTATTAACTGAAACTTTTGTTAATAAGGGGAAAAACAAAAAATATTCTGCAATTAGTGTTTCTAAAGCAAAACCTATTTCTAACAAATGGGATTATATTAAATTAGTCCATGATCCTTTAAAAGAGTCTAGAAAATGGTGTGCTGGATACTCGTCTCCTTGTAGAATTTTTGATCAATCTCTAATAAGTCATAATAGAAACCTTCTTGGAATAATGAATGGGCGTGAAAAAACTGAAGAAGTTAATGGGAATGAATATTATGGGAAATTTAGGCCTGGTTTATTTTTATTTAATCCTGAATCAGGAGATATTGTTTGGGTAGATAATGAACCTTTGTTTGAGGATCCTTTTGCTACTACTATTACATTTGCCAGTGAATTAATGCCCTTGAATAATAAAGAGGCAATTTTATATGCTCATATTAATGATTCTTTTGTGAGGGCATATAAATTAAATCTTGAAAAAATTAAGGAAAGGATTTCTAGTTTACATTAATCCTAAAGCAATAGGAATTTCTTGAATTTTTAGAATACCTTCTTCTTTAATTATTCCGGATTCTAGTGCTGCTTCTACAGCTTCTTTACCTACAATATTAAATGTAGCATCTTCTTTTTCCATGTCTTGTAGGATTTCTATTATTTCTTGTTTTGTTTTTTCTTTACCTTTAAAAAAGTTTTCATGAAGAGTAATTTCTTTTATATCTTCAGAAAATGTTTTTCCAATTATGTCTGTATCTGCGATTGCAACTATTTTCCTATATGACTCATGAATTTTTATTTGCATTTTAAATGCCCAATATAATTAAGTTTACTATAAAAATCTAATTAATTAAAATATAAAAAATAAAAAAATAAAATTACTTTATTCCACCCATTCTACACACTGTTGTGCCACAGTTAGGGCATTTTCCCTTTGCAATTTTTGTGCCTCTCTTTGTTTTTGACTCTTTTGGGTTTAGCATTTCCACTTTCTTTTTACACTTAACACAATATCCTTCAACCATTTTTGACCTCCTTTCTTGTTTTTATTTGTTTATTACCTTATTTAGGTTGTTAAACACAAGGAATTCTATTTTATAAAGGTTTATGTACAGAGAATTATGGTAATTTTATTGTATTAAAATCAGAATTCTCTGTCTGTTCATTTCCTTTTTTAGGTAGTCTAATTAAAGGAAATGCCCATAAGGGGAAAATAGGTTTTTTTATAGGAAAATTATAAATATTGTTCTTTCTTTTGTTCTTTATGATTGAATTAGAAAGAACATTTTTAGTGAAAAAAATTCCTGAAGGCCTTAAAGATTGTAAGTCAAAAGAAATAATTGATGTTTATATTCCTAAAGAAAGTGAACATCCTGTATTGAGAATTAGAAAAAATAAAGATAAATACGAGATAACAAAAAAAGAGCCGGTTAATGAGGGGGATTCTTCTCATCAAGAAGAACAAACTATAATTTTAACTGAGATTGAATTTAACGCACTTATGAAATTAGAAGGTAAAAAAGTTCATAAAATCAGATATCAGTATGATTATAAGGGAATGACTTCTGAGGTTGATGTTTTTCAAGGGTCTTTAAAAGGGCTTATTCTTGTTGATTTTGAATTTGATAGTATTGGGGAAAAAGATCTCTTTGAAATACCGGATTTTTGTTCAGTAGATATTACCCAAGAAACATTTATTGCAGGAGGCATGATTTGTGGGAAATCTTATGAAGATATTAAAGAAGATCTAAGTAGATTTGGTTATCAGAAATTGTTTGTAGAGGGTGTTTAGAGTTTTGCTCTTACTGAGTGTTTTGCACCACATGCAAGACAGTGTATAAAAGTAAAACCTTTGTCTTTTATAAGTTCTGTATCAGGTTTTTTACATTCCTTACACATGACAAATTCTTTGGTATATTCATTTATTTTTTCATTTATTTTTTGAGAGGTAATTTTTCTTTGAAGAATCACACGGTTATTTTTAAAAGCTCCAGAAGTTGCAAGTTCTTTAAGAAGGAATTTTAATAAATTGTTGAAATCTCTTCTAAGATATGAAGCTATTTGCGGAAGATTAGTTAAAATTGTTTTAGTACCTTCAAGATGGCCTTCAATTTTTGGAATCTCAAACCTATCACTGTGTTTAATTGGTTTTATGTCTTTATATGCAGATTCTAAGAGTTTTTCATAATCTTCCATGAGAAATAGTATTTTATAAGGTTTATAAGGGTTTTGTGTTTAAATCAGTATTAGTCAAAACATTTTGAGGGAGTTTATTTAAACCTAAGAAATATGAATTATTATGAAAAATAATAAGACAATTCTTAAACAGGAAAGGGAAAAAATATTTAGTTTGTTTATTAGAAAGCATAAACTTAAGTTTTGTGAAATTGAGAAGGAAGTTGGAATAAGATCTAATAATTTAACTTACCACATACAAAAAATGGTTGATGAGGATATTTTGGAAAAAAATGGTGAATATTATTTACTTACAAGAGAGGCTGAGAAAATTATTCCTTTTTTTGCCCATATTACTGGAAAAGAACAGGGTTGTTTGCCAGTAGTTGTTATTGCTATAATTAAAGATAATAAGATTTGTTTATTAAAAAGGGAAAAAAGGCCTTATAAGGATTATTGGGGAATGATAGGTGGAAAATTAAAGCATTCTGAAACTGTTGAAGAAACTGCAGTTAGAGAAGCAGAAGAAGAAACAGGGTTAAAATGTGTATTTGAAAAAGTTAATGCAGTTTTACATGAAAGATTAATAGAAGATAAGGTTATAAAAAATTCATTAGTTATATTTTTTTGTAATGTTAGTTCTGAGAGTTTTAATATTAGTCGTAGTGAAGAAGGAGAAGTAAAATGGTTTGATTTAGATAATCTTCCAGAAGATATTATTCCTTCTGATAAATTAATGATTGATGAATTATTGAATAAAAGTCTTTGTTTTAAGGAAGTTGTTATGGAAGAAAAAGACCACAAATTAGTTAGAATGGATGTTTGGTGAGATGAATGTTATTAGGGATTTTGGGGTTATTTTTGAGTATACAAATTAATAAAAATAGTTTTATTATGTTTTTTTATGGATGAGGGCTTAGTTAGGTTAACAGAAACTGCAGAGGGATTTAAAGTATGGTTAAGTGTGCGTCAAGTTAATAAAAAGGCGATTAATAATCCTGAATTGCATCCTCAACTTGAAGGGTTTACTGAAGCAAGAACAGTTGGAGAAGTTGAAGATGCTGTAAAAAATCTTAATGAATTTCCTTTTCCTAATGCTTATTTGGTTGAAGCACGAGGGAAATGGGAGAGAAAAACAAAAATCTCATTATATTTTTTAGAATTTAGAGAGTATAACGCTGCTATGGATTTTTTAAATTATCAGAGAAGGGCTCAAAGGTTTCCTTAGTCTTATTTTTTTATTAGAAATTATATTATCCTAGATATCTAACTCTTCCAGGTTTAGGCTCATAAATTATTCCTTCTTCAAGGAGTTTTCGAATTTCTTGAGTTACTACATTTGGTTGAGCTTTAATTTTTGTAATGATTTCCTCTTTTTCAATACCTTCTTGTTGTTCAGCATTTTTTATTAGTTCAATAATTTCTTCTTTGTAAGCTTTAATTTCTTGTTTTTGTTTAGGGTTTGGAACTGGATTTTGTTTTTCAATTTCGAGTTTTCTTATTAATAGATATTTTGGATCTTGTTTTTTAAGTACTTCAGGAAGAATGTAAAGTTCTTGATTATAAGATCTTAAGACCCCTATTATTAATAATGTGTCTCCTTGAGTAATATCTCTAAATTTTATGATATCTTCTCTAAATAATCTTGCCCTAATTTGTCCACTGCCATCATCTAGAGTTATAGATGCAAATTTAGATTCTCCTTCAGATTCAAATTTATCAATAACATTTGCAATAATATTAATTCTTTGTATTTTCTTATTACCTAGTTCTATAAATTGCAGTATTTTATTAAGAGATTCAGATTCTTCAAAAACCGGGTTTCCTCTGAGTAAATCCCCAATCCTTAATTTATAAGCAATCTCTCTTTTTCTTGTTTCTGGCATTTTTTGTTTTTTAAAATGACAGTTAGAAAATCTTTGATTTTCTATTCTGGCATGTACTAAGAATTGGTTTTGAGTTTTTTAAAGATTTATATTGTAGGATGTCAGTATTTTGTGAGAGGGGTTTTATTTTTTAGGTAATCTTGATTTATTTTTTGATTAATAGAAACAATCACATTAATTGCACAAATCCTGATTTGGGTTCAAAAATATCTGATTTTTTAATAAGTTCTCTTATTGCATCTTCAAATTCAATTTCTGTAAGTTCTTTTCCTATTTCTTTTTTTATAACATCAATTGGAACTTGTTTTCCGTGTTTATCTTCAAGTTTTTGAATCATCTCTTTTATTAAGAAAATTTTTCCACGTTTGCTAGAAGGGGTGCTTGTAGTAAATCTATCGATATCAAATGTTTTGGTTTCAGAATCATAGCCTACTTGCATTAAATAATAGTTTGTTAGTCTGATTGCTACTTGGGAATCTTCTACATCTACTGTTTGTGAGAGTCTTGATTTTGCATGAGCTTCACTTAGTCTGACAAGACCTTGTAATTGTCTTGCAGAAATAGAAATAGATCGGGATTCTCCTGTTGTTTGCATATTTCTTAATTTTACATAAAAATTCTTGATTTCTTCAATAGCTTCTTTAGTTAGTTTGGGTTCTATTTTTTGTTTTGCATATGCTATGTATTTTCTAAATAAGTCTCTTTCTATATCTGGTTTTTTTCCTTTTTTTTGATGAATATTTAGGACATGAGTTGCAATTGCATCATCTTGTTTTAGGTTTGGTAAGTCTCGTAATATGAAGATAAGGTCAAATCTGTTAATCAGTGTTGGTGGAAGATCAATTTGTTGAGTTATTGATTGTGTAGGTTCAAAACGTCCATATTTTGGATTTCCTGCTGCAAGAACAGAAGTTTGGGCTTGAAGTGAAGCTTGTACATTAGCTTTAGAAATTGTTACTGTTTGTTGTTCAAGAGCTTCATGCATGGCGCTTCTATCATTGGGATCCATTTTTTCTATTTCATCAATACAAATAACCCCCTTATTTGCTAAAACCATTGCTCCTGCTTCTAATGACCATCCTTTAAGAAATTCATCTTTGACAACTGTTGCTGTGATTCCAGCACCTGATGCTGACTTTCCCACTATGTATCTTCCTTTTGGGGCAATATCTGAAACAAATTTTAATGTTATACTTTTAGCTACACCCGGATCTCCCATTAAAAATAAGTGAATATCTCCTCTTGAAACTGATTTATCATCACTTACTTTTCTTACTCCTCCAAACATTTGGAGAACAAGAGATTCTTTAATTTCTTCATAACCCCAAATACTAGGAGCAATACTTTCACGTAGTTTTTTAAAAACTTCAGGATCAGCTGCTAATTCTTCAATTTGTCTTTCATCTTCTTCACTAATATCTAATTCTTCATAAGTAGTTTCTAATGCAGAAATATTGTTTGCTTCAATAGCAAGGTCAAATCTGGTAGATATTGCGCCTGAAGGTAATGGTACTGGAATTTCTTTTAAGATTCCTATAATTCTTACCTTACTTCCCGGGGTTGTTTTTTCTTCCATTTCAGGTTCTACTAGGTCTTCTTTTAAAAAAACAGCCATTCTTCTAGGTTGTTCACCTCCTGTTAAAGATTCTGGAGATTCTTCAATAATTAGTCTTTGAGCATCAACCATTGATTTACTGATAAGTCTAAATTGTCCTTTTCTACCACAAGAACATCTGGTTGGTTCGCGGAATTTTTTTTCTATTTGTAATACAGAAATAACAGTTCCACAAGAAGGGCATTCAAATTTTGCATTAACAACCTGAGGTCTTACTTCTGAAGCTTGTCTTACTAGTCCTTCAAAGAAGATTAAATTGTTAAGATGATTAGCACGAATTGTTCTAATTTTTACTCTTTGGGTGCTTGGAAGGGTTGTAAATCTTATTCTAGGACTTTTAATAAGGTCTGTTTCTTCTAGGGCTGTTTCTAGTAATTGCAATATTTCTTCAGGACTACTAATTAATGCTTCTGCTAAAGTTGGAGAATTAGCAGAAAGATCTTCAAAATTTACAAATACTACTTTTTTACCTTTACGAATACTTTCTCCTACTTCTTTTTTATAAGTTTCAAAAAATAATTTTGCTTCACTTATTAATTCTTCAGTTTCAATAGTCATATTTTATTTTCCTCCTTTTGCATAAAAAATAAACGATTCTCATTTATAAGTATTTATTCATAGGGTAATAATAGTAGAAAAAGATATATGGTAATTGGTTATTATTTAAGGTTTATAATAATGATTTCTTGCTTAAAATTATTTTGCAGATTGTGCTTCTTTAAGAGTTTTAATGAGTTGTTCCATAGAATCATTTAATTGTTGGTTGTTTTTTGTTCCTGTGCAGACAAGTTTACCATTTGAAAATAAGAGAAATGTTGCATTTGGTTCTACAAGTTTATAGACAAGACCTGGAAATTGTTCTGGTTCATATTCTGTATTTTCTAGTTCTAAAGCAAGGTAATTAAGGTTTAAAGACATATTAATGTTTCCAGAAGCAACTATGTTTTGGACGGTTATTTTTGGTTTTTCAGTAATTTTAACATTAATTTTTTTAAGAGTTTTAATAACTTGTTGAATAACTAGTTTTACTTGTGCAACTGATTTAGTTCCGGTACATACAAGATTTCCTGAAGAAAAAACAAGAACTGCAGATTTTGGTAGTTTTACTCTTAAAACAAGGCCTGGAAATTGTTCTGGATTATATTCAGTATTAGGAATAGTTTTAGCAAGTTTTGTTAATGGAACATCTTTTCCAAGAGAAGTTGTAGCTACAATATTTTGGATTTTTAAAGAAGTTTTAGCTTTTATAGAAGTTTTAGCTTTTATAGGTGTTTTAGCTTTTGGAGATGTTTTAGATTTTGTTGAAGTTTTTGAGGAGTCCATTTTGTTACTTTCTAATAATTATATAAGGTTTATAAATGAAAGGGGTTTATAAAGCTTTGGATTAAGGTATTTTTTTATCGAGGAGAAACGAAATTTTATGGAAAAGCTTAAAAATGATTTTGAAAGAGGATTATTAAATTTTATTAATAATTTTTCTTGCTAAAAATCCAAAAATTATTATAATTACTAGTAATGAGACAAAAACTAATATTTTGCTTTGTAGATTTGTTGCTATTCCTTGTGCTAGTAAAATTGTTCCTGAAGCTAAGCCTGTGAACTGATAAAATCCTTTTGTGTAAAGGCCTATTATTAGTAATATAAATCCAATTAATGCAAGAAAATAAAATCTTATTTGATTAAAATTATCTCTTGCTTTTTCATAATTTTCTTGACATTTTATAAAGTCATTATTAGTTCCAGTACATACTCCTGTTTTTTCATTGTAATTTTCATAACCTTTGTTAATACAACATTCTTGTCTAGAATCTGGGCTAACTGTTGCGCAGGTTCCACCTACTAAATCTAAATCTTCGGGTATTGGAATTTGTCTTGGTTTTTCACAATATTTACTATAATCTGGTTGAACAAGAAAAATGCTTAAACCAATATTTATTAGAGAAATAATTAATATTGTTAATATAATTGAAACAATAACTGTAAGTATTATTTTGTTTGAAGAATTTTTTGCCATTTTATTATATTAATATAGGGTAATTTTGCCTTTTAAAATTTGTTATTAGTTCTAGAAATTTAGAAGTTTTAATAATGAATCTTTAATTCATGTCGATTATAATCATGAGAAATTTCTTTTAAATTTGCAATATCATTTATATGCCTATCAGGTCTTAGACGAACTATTCTTGGAAATCTTAATGCAAAACCGGATTTATAGGTTGGGCTTCTTTGAATATTTTGATATAAAATTGTAACAACAATTTTTGGTTTTATAGTTACATTTCTTCCTGTTTCTTTTATAACTAAATGTTTTAATTTATTTGTTAATTCTATAAATGATAATCCTAATTCTTCTTTTTCTTTTAATCCTGATGCTTTTCCTATTTCTAAAAATTTATTGTTTTTTTCATCTAAGCATGAAAGAATAAATGTTGCAAATGCTCCTGCTCTTTTTCCTTTGCCGTATTCTGCTCCTGTAATAACTAAATCAAGTTCATTTTCTGAAGGTTTTAATTTTAACATATGTCCAACCCTTGCTCCTGGTTGGTATTCTGATTTTAAATTTTTAATCATTAATCCTTCTTGGTTATCTGCAAGTGCTTTTTTGTAGAATTTTTCTGCTTCTTTTTCACTGCTTGTTATTAATTGATGAGCAGTTCTAATCTTATATTTATGAGGTTTTATTATATTTCTTAATAATTTTGTTCTTTTTTCAAAAGGTTGGTTCATTAGAACTTTTCCATTTAAATAAAGAATATCAAAAGCATTAATTTCTACAGGAAGTTGTTTTATAAGTTTCTCAATATGGTATTTTCTTCTGATTCTTTGGGAGATTGCTTCAAAAGGTTTGTATTTTTTAGTTTTAGGGTCAAAGCCTATTGCTTCAGAATCAATTATAAAAGATTTTGCTTTAATATGTTCTTTTATGTATTTAACAACTTCTGGAAATTGAGTACTTACATCATCTAGTCTTCTAGTAAAAATTTTTACATCTCCTTTTTCATCTTTGTTGATTAACATTCGAAATCCATCATATTTGTATTCAAAAACTGCTGGTTTTCCAACTTTTTTAAATCCATCTTCAACACTTTCTGCTTTTAGTGCAAGCATTGTTTTTAGAGGATGTCCTGGAATTAGTTCGGTTGATTTTAATTCTTTTAAATTTTTACAGGCTTTTTCAAAAACTTCTGCAAAATCATTTGTTTTGTTATAAGAATCTTCAACAGCAGATTTTATTTCTTTGATTTCATTTTTATCTTTTGTTTTAAAACATGCTTGTGCAATAGAATCTCTTATAGTTCCAGAAGCAACCCCTATTCTTAGTTGGTTAAGAAGAGTTCTAATAATATATTTTGCTTCTATTCCTGATGCAGAAGTAAGAAGTTCAGAAATATATGCAAGTTTTTTATCTACTGCACCTTTGCCTTTTAGTTCTGGAAGTTTATGAAGGTTTTCTAAAACTTTTTCTGCAGTAAGTTTATGGGTGAAAAGGGTATGTTGTTTTTTTTGAGTTATTATTTCTTCAGCAACTTTTCCTAAATCTCCAATTTTTTTCCATTTATCTATAATTTTTTTAGTTTCTATTCCAGAAGCTTTTGTAAGTGCTTTAATACAGAGTTTTTCTGAAATACCAAACTCTTTTTCAGAATAATCTGGAAAAGCTTTTCCTTGTAAAAGATATACAACCTCTTTATCTTTTTTAGATGGTTTTGAGTTTTTTAACTTTGTTAAAAAATCTGCAAGAATAGCTGTTTTTTTTAGTCTAGATGGATTTTTTTCTAGATTTTCATAAGTTTCACAAAGTTTTGAGTATTGCATTTTATATTTTTCTCTTTCCTGTTGAGAAATATAATGAGATTGCGCTCATGATTGTAACAGTTGAATTTAATATAAGAAAAATATTATCTTTGATTTGTATAGAATAATATACTAATATTAATGAGCCAATTACATATAGAATCCCAAAATTTAGATTAATATTGCTTTGCTTTTTTT
>CAZJPU010000012.1:0-17755 GCA_964548105.1 Candidatus Woesearchaeota archaeon
AAAATATCATAAAAATCATTCTATTCTATTGTTACTATCTTGACATAATAATACTTAAATATTAACGGGTATTATTGGAAAGATGAATAAAAAATTAATTTTATTTTTAATCACTTTTGTATTAGTTCTACAGATTAGTTTTATCTCAGCAGCTTTATGCAAAGGATCTGATGGATATTATAATAAATGTAATAGTGATTCTTCAAAAAGTAGATATTATAATTCAAATGAAGAAAGTATAAAAGAACATTATGAAGCTGGAAAAGAAACAGGATATTATCAATCATTTTATGAAAATTATTATTATGATAGAGAGTATGATGAAGAAAAGTACTGGGAATATTATGAAAAAGGTAAGGAAGCAGGAGAATATACCGAATACAAAGGGCTTTATGATGGATTAAAAGAGGGATTAGATAGAGGTTATAGTTATGGTTATAGTTCTGGAAAAGGGCAGGGTTATAGAGAAGGTTATACAAAAGGAATTGATAAATGGGATGATTGGTATGATAAAGGTTATAATGCAGGTGAACAAGTTGGAAAATATGATAATAAAGAAACAACGATTATGAAAACCTCATCAAAAAGTGGGGGAAGTTATTCAAGACCGTATTATTATGGAAGTTATTATCCTTATTCTGGAAGTTATGGAAATTCTTATTATAAACCAACAAAAGAGTCTTCTTCAAGTTATTATAATTGGAGATATTAGTTTTGGTGTGGACGTTTAAGTTTTTATCATCTAGGGTTTGTTCTTCCAGGCCTTGCTCTACTTGAATTTGAATTTCTTGAACTAAATCTTGATTTTCTATTGTCTTGTCTTGGGTCTCTAGACCTTTGATCTCTAGATTCATTTCTAGGACCTCTAGAATAATTCTCTTTTATTCTAAAATCTCTACTTTCACTAGGTTTTCTTCTATTATCACTTCTCCTATTATCACTTCTTCTAAAATCTCTACCTTCACCCTGTTTTCTTCTATTATCACTTCTTCTATTGTTTGTTGAGTTATTATTAGATCTAAAATTACTTCTATCATTTCTTCCAGGTCTTTGATATTGTGATCTAGGTTTGGGTTTTGCATCTTTACCTGTTGCATTTTCTGCAGTATTTGAATGGTATTTATGGTCTGCATGAGGTGTTTTTGTTTTTGTAAATTTCTCAATTTGATGAAGATAATCTCTTTCATCTGCAGAACAAAAGGAATATGCAATTCCATTATTTCCAGCTCTTGCAGTTCTTCCAATTCTATGAATATAATTTTCAGGTTCATTGGGTAAATCGTAGTTTATTACATGACTAATATTATCAACATCAATTCCTCTTGCAGCAATATCTGTTGCAACTAATATTTTAATTTTTCCAGACTTAAAATCATTTAATGCTTGAATCCTTTGATGTTGGGATTTGTTACCATGAATTGCGTCTACTCTTATTCTATTTTGATTTAACATTCTAGCAATTTTATCTGCCTTATGTTTTGTTCTAACAAATATTAAACTACACTTCATTTCTTCATTCCCCATTAAATCTAATAATAATTCAATTTTATTTTGTTGATCAATAAAAAACACTCTTTGTTTAATTTTTTCAACAGGTGTAGATTGTGGTGTTATCTCAATTCTAATGGGATTATTTAAAAATTTATGAGTTAATTTTGTAATATCATTAGACATAGTTGCTGAAAAAAACAACGATTGTCTTTCTTTAGGTAAAACAGAGACGATTTTATTAATATCTCTAACAAATCCCATATCAAGCATTCTATCAGCTTCATCTAAAACAAAATATTCAACTTTATTCAAATTAACTCTTCTTTGATTCATTAGGTCAAGTAATCTTCCAGGTGTTGCAATTAATATATCTATTCCATTTTCTAGTGCTCTTATTTGAGGATTAATCCCAACACCCCCATAAACCTCAGTATGTTTAAGATTAAGAAATTGACCATATGTCTTAAAACTCTCAGATATTTGTAAAGCAAGCTCCCTTGTAGGTGCTAAAATTAATGCTTTTGGTGATTTGGATCTATTATTCCCATTTTTTTCATGTAATTTTTGTAATATTGGTACAACAAATGCAGCAGTTTTTCCAGTCCCTGTTTGAGCAATCCCTATCAAATCTCCATCCTTTAATAATAATGGTATTGTTTTTTCTTGTACTGGAGTTGGCTCTACATATTTCTCTCTTTTTAATGCCTGTAATATTGGCTCAATTATATTTAAAGATTTAAATCCCATACTTAAAGAGGAATATGAGGGTATATAAACCCTCATATTGTAACTACTAATAAGTAATTATTAAAATCTTGAGGGTTTTTATGAATAATTTAATAGGATATCTTGCCCTGGCGCAGGGGTCCCTTATTTTTCCCAAGCGTTGCACATCAGAATAGGAAAAATTATATATCTGGTTTTCTGTTTTAACTAATGAAATCTTATTATGTAGACAGTTGCATTTATCTAAATCTCTGGAAAAAAGAAATTGACAATCAAAATCCTTTATGGAAATTTGCTAAAGAATTTTTTGATAAAGTAGAAAATGAAAATTCTATTATTTATTACTCTGGTTTTTTACTAAAAGAATTAATGTTTATACTGACTACTGAAGAATATTTAGATAAAAGAGAATTGTTTGAATCTTCTCCAAACTTCAAGAAGGTTACATTATCAAAAGAGGAACTTAATCTAGCAAGCAAAATAAAAACAAAAAGTAATGAAATAAGTTTTTATGACATAATCCACATGTTGCTTGCTAAACAAACTAATTCAATACTAATAACAAGAGATAAATTACTAATGCAACTTGCAAAAAAACATTCTATTATAACTATGAAACCAGAAGATATTTTATAGATTATTTATTTCATCTAAATCTATTTTTTCTTCTGATAATTTTTTTCTTATTTCTCTTGTCTGCTCAACAGCATTCCATTTATTAGAAATACTTCCTACTTCTTTTTCCCAGACAAATCTTCTAACAGCATCCCTGATTACATCAGACCTATTAGAATAAACCCCAGATTTTACTAAAGTATCAACCCTCTTCAGCAATCCCTTGTTCATCCTTATCTGTAATGTATCCATTACCATTGTAATGTAATAGTAATGTCTCAGATATTTAAATGTTTCTGTAGTTACAGTATTTCTGATAAACCATTGAATCGTAAATACTGTCTTCAATAAAAAGTTTCTGAACATCTAACTTTTTATCACATAAAAAATCCTTGATTATTTTTTAAAAATAAAAAGTTTCTGAACATCTAACTTTTTATCACATAAAAAATTTCATTAGAAGTTTTTATTGTTTGAAAATTTATTTTGTTTCTTTCAAGCATTTTTTCAAAACCTATTCTTCTTGGAATATTCATTGGTTTTCTTGTTAGAGTTTTTGTTGCAAAACTTGCAACAATAAATTTTGTTTTTGAAAGTAATTCTATAATTAATTTTTCACTAATTTTCTTATTTTTTTCGTCGATAAGATCTATTAATTTAAACATGAAGACAATATCTGAAAAAGGTAATTTTGAGTTCTTTTCAAAATCTCTAACATCAAGAATTGCTGCTTTTCCAATTAATCCTTTTTGTTTCATTATCTTAAAATATTTATTTAAAAGACTCATGTCATCAAGATCAATATCAAAAGCATAATAATTCAGATTTTTAATATTCATTAATGGGAAACTTAATGGATTTAACCCTGCTCCTAAATCAATTATTGTTTTTGGAGGCTGAGTTATTTTAAAAATTTCTTTGTATAAATAATTGTAATCTTCTAAACGTTCTTTTGTTGAAAGAGTTATAGATAATAACTCTTTAGTGATCTCGTCGAGCTCTTTATTCCCTTTTATTGCTATTTCTAGTTCTTCTAAGTATAGGTCTTTTTTTCTTTTCTTTTTTGTTTGATAACTTGAATAAAGCCGGTGAAGTTTTGCACGAATAATTTTTATTGTTTGTTTATCTTCTATTGAATTTGAATTTGGATTGGATTTTAAAAAAGTTTTAATTTCTTCTAAAACAATTTCATTAGAAAGAGACTTATATTTTTTATTTTGTTTTATTTTTATTAAAAGTTTATTTATTTGCTCGTCCATAATCTTCAAAAAACCAAAAGGTTTATAAATCCTTTTTTTTTATGAATAAATATAAAAATGGCAGCAGAAAAACCAACAATGAATGTCGTATTCGTAGGTCATGTAGACCATGGTAAATCTACTTGTGTAGGTCAGCTTATGTTTCAATCAGGAGTTATTCCTGAGCAGGAAATGAAAAAACTTACTGAAGAAGCTAAGAAACAAGGTAAACCTGGTTTTGAATTTGCTTATGTTATGGATAAAATTAAAGAAGAAAGAGAAAGAGGAGTTACAATTGATTTAGCTTATAAAAAATTAATGACCCCTAAAAGACAGATTACAATTATTGATGCTCCAGGACACAAAGATTTTGTTAAAAATATGATTACTGGTGCAAGTCAAGCAGATGCTGCATTCTTAACAATTGCTGCAAAAGAAAGTATTCAGCCACAAACAAAAGAGCATTTATGGCTTTTAAGAACAATGGGTGTTCAAAATATTGCTGTAACAGTTAATAAAATGGATACTGTAGATTATAAAGAAGATGCTTTTAATAAAGTTAAAGAAGATGTTACTGCTTTATTAAAAGGTGTTGGAATTGATGTTGACAAAGTGACTTTTTTAGCTGTTTCAGGGTTAAAAGGAGATAATGTTTTTAAAAAATCAGATAATATGCCTTGGTATAAAGGTCCAACATTATTTGAACAATTAGACTTGTTCCCAGAACCTAAACCTCCAGTTGATCTTCCAGTAAGAATGCCTATTCAAGATGTTTATGATATTACCGGTATAGGAACTGTTCCTGTAGGTAAAGTTGAAACTGGAATTTTAAAGGTAGGTCAAAAAATTAAGGTTTTACCAGGAAGAACAGGAAGAGGAATAGATGGAGAAGTTAAAAGTATAGAAATGCATCATGAACAATATAAAGAAGCACCTGCTGGATTTAATGTTGGTATTAATATTAAAGGAGTAGGAAAGAAAGACATGGCTAGAGGAGATGTAATTTGTGATGCTGCTCAACCTGCTACAATTGCTGAAGAATTTACAGCACAAATCGCAGTGATTAATCATCCTACTGTTATTGCAAAAGGGTATTGCCCTGTATTTCATGTTCATACTGCACAAGTACCTTGCCAATTTATGGAAATTGTTCATAAACTTGATCCTGCAAGCGGACAACCAATGGAAGAAAAAGTAGATTTTTTGAAAAATGGAGATGTAGCAATTGTTAAACTTAAACCTATGGGAAATTTAGTACTTGAAAAATCAAGTGTTAATCCACATATGGCAAGATTTGCTATAAGAGATGCTGGAGCTACTGTTGCAGCAGGTGTTTGTACAGACTTAGTTCCAAAGAAGATATAGTTCTGAAATGTTTCTTAATTAGTTTGAATTTTTATAGAATAAAAAAATTGTTTTAATATCTGTTGTTATAAATAATAATTTAAAAAAAGAAAAAAAATAAGAGAAAACTTAATCCTCTTCATCAAGTTCAAGTTCATCTACTACGTCCTCAATCTCTTCGTCTTGAATCATTTTTTACCCTCGTTTTTATTTAATTTTATATTAGAGAAAGAGTATTTAAAGTTTTTTGTTTTGGAAACACTAATAAAAATCTCATGGAAAACTTTATAAAGTAACTTCCACTAAAATTAATAATAAATAATCAGAATTAGAGATTATTGGGAAAAAGATATTATTAAATCACTCTCATGTATCACTACTCACGGTATTCGGTTCAATTTCATGTTCATTTCGGACAAAGCATTGATAATAAAACAATAATTAAAAAAAAGTTTTATTAATAAAGTAAGTAGTAAAAAAAAATATATCTTTCTCTAGTCTCTTACTGTTTTAAAAATAAAACAAATGGCAAAAATAAGTCCGGTATCAATAAAATATATTGTTCATGCTAAATTTGAAGCTAGCGGAGCAATTGAAAAACCCGACATAATCGGAGCTATTTTTGGTCAAACAGAAGGGCTTTTAGGAGATGATTTAGAGATGCGTGAATTACAAAAATCTGGAAAAATTGGAAGAATAGAAGCTAATATAGAATATGATGGTGGTAAAACAACAGGGGAAATAGAAGTTCCTAGTGCAATGGATAAAACAGAAACAACATTAATTGCTGCAGCCCTAGAAACTATTGAAAGAGTAGGCCCTAGTGATACAAAAATAACTATTGAAGATATAGAAGATGTTAGAGGAAGTAAAAGAGATTATATTTTAGAAAGAGCAAAAAAACTAATGGAAAAACTTGGTGAAAATGATAGTGGTATTAATGAAATGACAAGTGAAGTTGAAACCTCTGCTAAAATTGCAAAAATGCAAACTTATGGAACAGAAAACCTTCCGTGTGGAGATATTTCTGGTGAGGAGATTATTATAGTTGAAGGAAGAGCAGATGTTATTAACTTGTTAAAAAATGGTATAAAAAATGCTATTGCAATGAATGGTGCAAAACTTCCAGAAACAATAAAAGAACTAAGTAAAGAAAAGGATAGCATATTATTTGTAGATGGTGATAGGGGTGGAAATTTAATTATAAAAAATGTTGTTGAAAATGCAGATATTAATTATATAACAATGGCTCCTGAAGGAAAAGAAGTTGAAGAATTAACAGGAAAAGAAATTCTTCAATCATTAAGAAAGAAAGTTCCTATAAGCGAATATTCTACAAATGAAAGAGGAAGAGGTGTTAAAAGATATGATAATGAACGTTATAAAAAGCCTCAAGAAGGGGAAGAAAAAAAAGCAAAGAAAGATAAAAATAAAACTGTTAAAAAAATTACTAGTGAAGAAAAAAAGCAAATTAAAGGAGAAATTAATGAGTTAGTTGGATCAAAAGGAGCAGTCATATTTAATGAAAAATTAGAAAAAATTAGAAAAGTCCCTATTGGAAGGCTTGGATCTTTAAGACTTGATGAAGAACCTTATGTGATTGCAATTGATGGAACTGCAACTCCTAGAGTTATAGAAAATTGTGAAGATCTTGGATGTCATAATCTTATTGCTACTAATTTTGTTTTTACAGACACTAATGTTAATTTAGTTAGTTTGTAAGAATTTGTGGTTATTTAATTTCTGGTGTTGTTTGGAGATTCTTTTTTATTAAACCTCTTAATTTTTTCATCTCTCCCTCATAAATAGGGGAGAGTATGAGATAAAATTAAGTAATTCTAGACTATGTTTAATTTCTATTGTTGATTAATTCTTCTTAAGAAAAAAAGTTTAAATAGTTCATTTTATTACTAAATCTATGGAAAAAAGAGGGAAAGAGAAACAGAAATCTAAGAAAAAAGATTATAAAAAAATAAAAGTAAGAGTTCTTATAGCCCTTGTTATTTTAATCCTCTTTTTAATAGGATATTCTATATGGTTTTTGTTTTTTTATATAGAACCTTGTGAGGATGGAGGTTGTTTTTATAAAGCTATGATAGAATCAAAAAAAGTTTCTTGGATAAAAGAGGATGATAAAGCTACTTGGATTTATACTATTATTGGATCAAGAAGAGATACAAATATGGTAGAAGTTAGATTATTAGAGCTAAAAGAAGGAGCAGAGGATATTGAGAGATTAAAAGGTAAAAAGATGGTGTGTGAGGTTGTAAAGGGGGATGCAAGGTCTCCAGAGGCAGATACTTCACAATGTTCAGGACCTTTAAAAGAAGAATTACAAGAGATACTTATACAAAGAATGCATAACTATTTACTGCAGAATGTTGGAAAAATTGAACAAGAGTTTATAGGTTTTTGATTAAAATAAATAAAAATTTGATGTTGACTGAAATAATTTTTTTGTTTTTTCTTAAGAATTTAATTTTTCCCCTATTAGTAAGGGTGGATAAATTTAAATTCAATAACAAAAGAGTTAAACTAATCTATTCAAGACAATAATTATAAATATCAGTTTTAATCCAATAATTTTATATAATTCTTTTTTTTTTAATAATAATGGTAATTAAATTTGGGCCTTCAGGATTAGGGCCTGTAAAAGATGCTATTAGCAATCTTAAAGAATATAATGAGTTAGGCTTACGTGTGTGTGAAATTGCATTTACTTATGGAATTTATATTAAAGATGAAAAAGATATGAAAGCTATTAAAGAAGCCTCTAAAAAACTTGATATTCGTTTAAGTATACATGCTCCTTATTGGATTAATTTAAATTCTAAGGAAAAAGTAAAGGTTGAACAAAGCAAAAAAAGGATTCTTAATTGCTGTGAGGTAGGAGAGAAACTTGGTGTTAATACAATAGTATTTCATGCTGGTTTTTATAGGGGGATGGATGAAGAAGAAACCTATGAAAATATAAAACAAGCAATTATCGAAATGCAAGAAATTATTAAGAAAAACAAATGGCAGGTAAAACTTGCTCCTGAAACAATGGGTAAAATAAATGTTTTTGGGAGTGTAGAACAGATTGCGAGGCTTGTCAAAGAAACTGGATGTTGTTTTTGTCTTGATTTTGCACATATTCTTGCTAGGTATAAAAAGGTAGATTATGAAAAAATTGCAAAATTATTTCCACAAAAAAAATGGCACTGCCATTTTTCTGGGATTGAGTATGGAGAAAAAGGAGAGAAAAAGCATTTAAAGACTCCGATTAAAGCATGGAAAGAACTTCTTAAAAATCTTCCAAAAGATAAAGATATTATAATCATAAATGAGAGTCCTGATTCTATTAATGATAGTGTTGAAGGGTTGAAGTTAAGTAAGAAATAAAAAAGAGTTAGATAAATCAAAGGTATAATAATTTCTATTATCTTATCAAAATGTTTAGACTTTTTTCAGATTTGAGATGATTGTTAAGTTAATCATCATCATGTTTGTAAACTTCTTTTCTTTTTAATGTAGAATCAATCTTATTAAAAATTCTTTGGGCTTTTTCAGGATTTTTTTTGGAAACATTTAGAATATAAAGTATCTTTCTTAAAACTTGTTCATATGTCTCTCTGGGGTGTTCTTTTAGCCTTTCTAAACGTTTTTTTGTTTGTTTATGAACTTTGATTGTACTTATGTTTTCCATGTTATATTTTGGGTTTATCGACGATAAAATATCTATTTTTTTAGTTATTCATAGAGTATACCCGGGTATACTTATAAACTTTTCCCTTATTGTACTTATTATATAGTTACTACATTACAGAAATGTTTATAAACGATTTTTATGTCTATAAATTAATTAAATTTTAAAAATCTTAACATGAAAAGCAAAGCAATTTTGGTTTCTTTTTTAGTACTATTTGTTATGGCTTTAGTTTTACAAACAGTTTCTGCGAGTGAATTTGTTAAAATCACAAGAGTTGAATTTGACAACAGTGTTTTAGATCAAAATACAGTTATTGGAATTGATGTTTCAAGAACAATACCTGTTGAAGTAACTTTTGTAGCTAATAGATATGCTACAGATGTTAGAGTTGAAATTGAGCTTGAAGCTGGTGGATTTAGGGATGAAATTTCTGATAAGACTTCTAGATTTGTTATCAATGAAGGAAGAACTTATACAAAGAGATTTACATTACAAATGCCTCCAACAGTTGAGTTTGATGATGAACTTTTAAAAGATTTAGCACTTGGAATAGAGATAACTGCAGAAGATGAAAGTACAGTTAGAAATGACTTTATGTTAGAGTTAACTGTTCAAAGAGAACAATATAATTTGAACTTTTTGTCAGTAGACTTAACAGATGAAGTAGTTCCAGGAAATACTGTTGCAATAGATGTTGTTTTAGAGAACAATGGATTTGAAGATCTTGACAATGTCTATATAGAAGCAGCTATTCCAGAACTAGGGATTCAAAGGAAAATCTACGCTGGGAATATAGATGAGTTAGATGAGAGAGATTTCGAATGTGAAGTCGATTGTGACAATCTTAACAGAAGAGATACTGTTAATAAGAGATTGTATCTAACAATTCCTAGAGATACTGTACCAGGAATCTATGATGTAAACATTGAAGCATATAACTATGACACAGCAGTAAGCACTCAAAGTAGAGTGGTTGTGAGTGGTATTGAAACAGGAGTTTTGCCTTCTATAACTGCAAGAGCTATAGAAATAGGCGAAGAAACAACATTTGAAGTGGTTTTAGTTAATCCAAATGATAGAATGGTTGTTTATACAATAACACCAGAAGAATCAAAAGGATTGATTGTTGAAATAACAGAACCTATAATTACAGTTCCTGCAGATTCAAGCAAGACTGTAAAAGTAAGGGTAAAAGCTACTGAGAGTGCAGACGAAGGTACACACTTAGTTACTGTGAATGTTAATTCAGAATCTGAATTAGTGAAACAAGTGAACTTCACATTGAATGTTGAAAATGCGACAAAGATTGGAACAACTAATGCTATTGTAGTTTTAACAATAGTTTTAGTAATAATTTTTGTAGTACTTTTAATAGTTTTAATAGTGTTGATAACAAAGAAACCTGCCGAAACTGAAGAATTTGAAAAAAATATTTATTATTAATTTTTTTTTCTTTTTTTTATATTTTTTTTTATTTTTATTTTTTTTATGATAAATTCTTTTTTTTAATGAAAAATTAAAATTTTATTTTATAACCAAATTACTATCCTGTAAAGAGATTATGCTTGATTGCTAATTTCTGCTATGAATGTGTAGCACAAATTAAAAAGGGTTCTTGATAATAAATTATTGAATAATATGAGAAATGATAGAAATTTTAGCATAGAACGACCTTTAAAAAAGGGCAAACGAAGTATTGATATAGGAATCACTCCACATCCCAATGGAATTATTATTGTTAATTGTGCAGGAGGTCTTGAGGATCTTGATGGCAGAGATAATAGATATAAACAGATAGCAAAATTTGTCCAGAGAAATGAGGTTGGGACTTTTGTAAGAGTTGGAAATGATTTACCAAATAATCTTAGTTGGCCAGAGAGTGCTCTTGATGATTTTAGATATCTTGTAGATTATTGTAAAAAAAATGGAAAAAGACTTTCTGGAGAAATAAACCCAAGAATATTTTTAATGGGATATTCTGCAGGTGCAGGAATTGCAACAATAGTTGGATCAGAATTTTCTGTTGAAAAAATGTTATTAATAGCTCCGGGAATTGATTGTGGCAGAAGAAAAATTAAAAAGAGTTTAGAAGCATTTACTGGAGATGTTTATATTACTATTGGAGAGAATGATTGTGAAGTGGGTTATAGTTCTGATAATAAGGCAGGAAAATATGTTGGAAATGAGTTTTATTCGTGGGCTGTTAATTCAAAAAGGAGGGAATTAGAAGTAATTCCTAACTGCACTCATGGTTTTGAAGGGGAAATAAACAGCAAAATCCTAAGTAAGGCCCCTTTATGGGCATTTGCAGATGATAAAACCTTTCCGAATCCAGAAGGGGGAATTACAATGTATGATAAAGGTAAGGGTCATTTTGTTCGAACTAGTTATATTCTAGATAATAAAACTGGAAAATTAGTAAGGATCCCTAACTAAATGTGTTTTTTCTAAATTATATGGAGGGCTATAAAAAGGGCCTGTATTGCTAACTCACGCCTTTCGGGGCCTGCAGGTTCGATTCTGGGTGGTGGCGTGAAGTTATATCTCAATATCAATTAAAAAGATTCTAAAATCAAAAACTTATACCTGATTCTTCAAAAGTTTTTATTAGATTTTGAATTTTAAGATTATCAAATGAACTTACAAATAAAACAAGAGGAAGGCCAAGAAGAGTACTGCTGTACTTTGTTTCAAAATCAAGTTTAGAAAATAAACTAATTGTTTTATGTGACTCACAAAGAACTGAAGTTTTCTCTAATCCAGTTTTTCTTCCTTCTGTAAGTGCATGTGCAATTAGTAATCTACAATAACTAAGTTGTTCTCCCCTTATATTTATTGTCTTACCCCTATTTTCCTGATTTATTGCAATTGAGATTATTGCAAAATAATCTGGTTTAGTGGTCTCATTTTTGTGCAATAGTTCAGTATCTGGTATTAATAATTCTAATTTATTTGAAAATCCTTCTATATAAGAACTTTTTAAGAGACCGTATGAAATATATCCAATAGGTTTTTCATCTTCTAGTAAAATAGTTAAGCCTGGATAAATATTAAATCTAGATTCAATTGTTTCATAACTTGCTTGATTTTCAACAGGAAAATTAAGACTCTCTATTTCTAATATCTTTTCTAGATCTTTATGAGCTACTCTTTGTAGAGCTATCATAATCGCAAGATTTTTATTAAAATTATAAAAACTTTTATGCGATTTTTTTTATAATTAGATAAATTTATATATTATATCTCTTTTTATAAAAATAATATGGATATTAAAGATTATAAGATATTATGGAACCTGGACAATAATGCGCGTATGTCTTTATCTGAATTATCAAAAAAAGTTAAAATGTCTAAACAGAATTTAAATTATAGGATTAAAAAACTTATTGATAAAGGAGTAATATCTCATTTTTCAGCAGTTATTAATGAATCTTATGAAGGTTCTTCTAATTACAGAGTATATTACAGATACAAGAATGTTGATTCTAAAAAAGAAGAAAAAATAATTAATTATTTAATTAACAATAAGAATGTTATTTGGTTTGCAAGCCTCTCGGGCTGTTGGGATTTAGAGGTAATGTTTCTTGCTAAGGATCTTATGGATTTTAATAATATTATAAAAAGGGTAAATGAAGACTTAAGGAATTATCTTTCAAGCTATAATCCTTCCCTATCTACGGTTTATTATTATTTTAAAAGAGATTATTTAATTGGAAAAAATAGGCCTGGAGATTTTTCCCCTTACTATGAGACTATCAGAATAAATAAAGAAGAACTAACAAAGATCGACAAGGGTATACTTTTTGAACTTTCAAGAAATTGCAGACAGTCAAATTATGAAATAGGAAACAAGTTAGGTGTAAGTTATCATACAATAAAAAACAGGATTAATTTATTAGAAAAAAAGAAAATTATTAAATTTTATCATACTCAAATAAATATATCAAAAATAAACTATAAATGCTATAAAATAATTTTAAAACTAAATAATCCTAGGAAAAAAGAAGAAGAAGAGTTTTATAAGTTTTGCAGTAAGTATAACTTTGTTACTTACATTATAGAGACATTAGGAGAATGGCAGCTTGAGATCGAGGCTGAAGTAAAAGATCAGGAGGATATAGTAAGGTTGCTAAAAGATATAAGGAATAAGTTTCCTAATTTAATAATGAATTATGATATTATTCAGATAAATAGTGAGCATAAACTAATATTCTATCCTATTAAAAAACTAAAGTAATTTAAATCTAATTCATATATTCTAAAAATGCATTTCCTATAACACCTGTAGCTGTACTCTCTCTGCCATCGCACTCAGAGAATTGAAAATTCTCTGATTTACTGTCATTTTTTTTAAATTATTGTCTTGATTATAATTTAGATTAGATTTATTAATCCTCTTAGATTTTCTAATTTTTCCCCTCTTTTTCATGTTATAATATAGATATTATGTATTTAAAGGTTTTTAGAAAGTGGCGCTGTCTGGAAAGGTTTGGTTTAACTCTTTTGTTATTGAATTTATATTTCTTCCTCCCTATTTAATGAGGCGGAAAAATTAAATTCTTAAGAGAGGTTAAAAATAGAAGATTTTTTAATTAGAACTTTGGACAGCATTTGAAAAATCTCTAAACTTTTAAACTTAATATTTTAGATATTCCTTCTTGCATACTAATTCCATAAAGCAGGCTAGAAGATTCAGAGATTATAGAATCATTATGGGTAATAATTAAATATTGGCCTTTATTCATATGCTTTTTTAAAAGATAAGCTAGTTTTTCACTATTACGTTTATCTAAAGCCGCATCTATCTCATCAAAAATATAAAAACAATATGGTCTGAATTTTTGAATAGAAAAAATCAAGGACAGGGCTACAAGGGTTTGCTCTCCTCCAGAAAGAGAAGTTACATCAAAATATTTTCCTGCACCTACTTTTACAATAATATTTAGTCCTGCATTAAAAATCTCTTTTTTGTCTTGAGGTTCTAAAAAGACAACCCCTTTTTCACTTAACTGAGAGAAGTTTCTAGAAAATAATTCATTGATCTCGTTTAAAGTATTAAGAAATGTTTTTTTCTTTTTTCTATCAATTTGCGCTATAATTGTTAGTATATTTTCTTTTTCTTTTTCTAATTGCTCAACTTTTTCTTTGATTTTTTCATATTCTGCTTTTATGTCATCATAAACCTCTAATGCTCTTAAATTAACATTTCCAATACGTGCAAGAATATTCTCTGCGTTTTCAAGTTTTTGTTTTAATTTATCAATTGGCAGAGGCAGAATTTCAACATCGGGAAACTCGTTTAATTCTTGAAGGAAAGAATCTTTTTTTGCAGTAATCTGCGCTTTTTCTATTTTTAAATTATTAAAATCTTGTTCTAAGATCCTTTTTTCGTTTTGATGTTGAATAAGGTTTGATTCAAAAGCTCTAACCTTATCTTGAAGAGAATTTTTATTCTCAAACATTTTTTGGTATTTCTTTTTAACAACTTCAGACTGTTCCTCTTTTTCATCACAAATCTCTTGTTTTTCTTCTAAACTTTCTTCAATATCTTTTAATTCTTCTAAAATTTCTTCTTTATCCCTAATATTTTGTTTAATTGCAAGTTTTGTTCTTTCTAATTCTCTTTGCTTAGTTGTTATTTCAAGTCCAAGGTCTCTTTCCTCACTTCTTTGCAATTCATTTACTTCTAATTTAAGGGTTTCATATTGTTCTTCACTAATTTTAATTCCTGCAAGTTTAGATTCAATAGTTTTTTTCTTAGTTTCTAAATTTGTCAATTCTTTTTCAAAAGATTTTATTGGGTCATTATTACGTTTTAATTGTTGTTTTTTATCATTAATTGTTTGTATTTTGATTAAATCTTTTTCTCTGGAATTTAATTCATTAGATTCTTTGGAAAAAATCTTTTTTAGTTGTTCTAAATCATTTTTAATCTTTTTTATTTGTTCTTTAGACATTTCAAGGGTTTCTTTTGATTTTGTTATAGTTTCATTAGAACCATCTATTACTTCTTTAATATGTTCTTGAGTTATTTTTGTTTTACAAAGAGGGCAAATATCTAATTTAGATACTTGATTTTTTATTTTTCCAGATTCATCAATTAATCTCTCTTGAACAGCAATATTTTTCTCATTTTCAAAAATTTTATTTTCAAATTCTGAAATTTTTTCCTTATTTTTAATTATAGAGTCTTTTAATTTTATCAAAGCAGCATCATGCTCTTCTAAATTTCCTTTTATTGAAATTTCTTTTTCTAATTGCTCTATTTGATTTAAAATAAAGTTTGATTCATTTCCTAGTCTTTGAATCTGTTTTCTCTTATCTTCTATCTGGCTGATTAAAGAAGAAAAATTTGATTTTAAAAGATAATACTGTCTTTTTGATTCTTCAAGCTCTTCAAGATTTGATTTTTTATCCTCAAGTTCCTTTTTAATATCTTTTCCTTTTTCTTTGCTTATTTCAATTATTTCGTTTTCAGCAACTTTTATTGATTCCTGAAGTGCCTGTTTTCTACGATCTAATTCAAGAAGCTGATTTTCAAAACTTTCTTTTCTAGCACTCTTTCCTGCAATTTCTTGTTTTAAAGATGAAATTTCTGTTAAGAGGGTGTCTTGTTCAAGTCCGGAAGATTTTTGAATTGTTTTTGTAATAGAATCGATATTTCCGTTTAATAAATTAATTTCTTGATTAAGTTTATTAATTTGGTCTTCTCTTTTTTGAATATCCTTTTCTTTTAGATCAATTTTTTTTAAAACCTCGCCTAATTCTTTTCCCCTTTCTTGAGCATTTCTACTAATAATAGATGCCTTGCATCTTTTAACTGTGAGTTCTAATTTTTTAAAACGCAAAGCTTGCTCTCGCTCATTTTCAAGATTTTTTAAATAATTTGTCCTCTCTCTAAGAACTGCATTTATCTGTTTTGATTTTTCATTAGTTTTTTCTAATTCTTTTAAAGATTTACTTTTTCTCATTTCATATACAGAAATACCTGCAACTTCTTCAATAATTTTTCTTCTCTCTTCCGTAGGCATTTTAACAAATTTTTCTATCTCTCCTTGGAGAACAATATTAAAACCATGAGGGTCTATGCCTGCTTGGCTCAAAAGTTCTAAAACTTCTTGTCTTGTCTTTGTTTGATTGTTAATCTTATAGACACTTTGTCCATTTTTCTTTACTATTCTTCTAAGAATTATTTCTTCTTCATTTAATGAAAATGTTTTATCAGAATTATCAAATGTTATTTCTACAAAAGCGACATTAGCAGGCTTATAATATTTATTACCAGAAAAAATAAGATGGGCAGCTTTTGCAGCTCTCATACTTTTAATTGAAAGTCTTCCAAGAACAAAGCATAAACTGTCTAAGATATTGCTCTTTCCACTACCATTAGGTCCAACAATTGTAACTATGTGCCGATCAAAATGCATAGTTGTTTCCCTAGGAAAACTTTTGAAACCTTTTATCACCAATTTCTTAATATATGTCATCTTTTGTATAAACCTTTTTTTTAAGTTATTGTTATAAAGATAAAAAGGATTTTTAAATGTTGTTTGAAAAAAATTTACACTAAAAAAGTGAAATCTATAATAATCTTCATATCTAAAACTCTCCTAATGATTTCTGATGCTTTGTTTTTGCCTGATTTTTGAAAGTACTCCATGTTTTTCTAAAAATTTCTGGATATTTTTCCCAATTCTCTGCAAGAAATTTTTTAGTGGATTCGTTTCCTGGATATCCTGGACCTGTGTCTCCATATTTCTCTTTGATAATATCCATTTCTTCTTCTCTTTTTACTTTAGCAAGAATTGATGCTGCTGCACAAATTGGATATTTAAAATCTGCCTTATGTTCAACAACAAGTTCTACATCTTTATTTTCTAGGAGATCTTTTAAATATTCTGTGTATTTTTCACAGTTTGGACTTGGACAGTCAATAATTGCTTTATCAGGATTAAAATGATTAATAAGTTCTGCTTGTTTATGGGCCTCAAGCCAGTTTAGATTCAAAGTTTCAGATAATAATGCCTCATCAATCTCTTGTGGAGAGACGATTATTATTTTATGTTTAGCATTTTCTTTTATTTTTTTATCTAATTCTAGTCTCACTTTATGAGTTAATAACTTAGAATCCTTAACTCCTTCAATGTTTTTTTCCTCTCCTTGATTGATCATTGCACCTGCTATAATCATAGGCCCTATAACAGGCCCTTTACCTGCCTCATCAATTCCTAATACTTTCATAATAATCACAGAAAATAATCTTATAAAAACTTATTTATGAGGCAAATTATAGAAATGACATTGGATTTCAGGATCCATATCCTTTTTCTAAATTAAGGATATCTCTTGCCAAACCAGTATATTCTTGAGAGTTTTCATCAAAACCTGTGCAAACCACAGATGCAGAATATATAATTTTTCCAGTTGGTAGTTGTGACGCAGTTGCTTCAAAATGATTTTCTTCGTTTGTCATTGTTGTAACAGTTCCAGTTTCGGGCATTTCATAAATCTTTACATCTTGACGACCCCATTGTGATGAAAAATCGATATTAATAACCGGAATACCCTTATGTCGTCTGATAATCTCATCTAAATCTCTCTTTAACTTTCCACTTGTTATGTTTCCTGGAACTGTTAATAAGGTGTTATG
>CAZJPU010000013.1:0-16671 GCA_964548105.1 Candidatus Woesearchaeota archaeon
AAAGGTTTTGAAAAAATTTGGGTGCAATGAAAGCTCCCTTTAACTTAACAATGCACCACCCCCAAAACATTTAAAAACCTTCCCTCACTCTATTTATAAAGATTACTAAACCTTTATATACAAGTTTAAACACTAAATATCATTAAAAATCTCTTATTAATCAAAATGTCTAATGCTAAAAAATGTCCAGAATGTGGTGGAATTAGCCTTACATGGGATGAACAACGTGGAGAAGTTTTCTGTAATGATTGTGGAACTGTTGTTGAAGAAAAAATGGTAGATACTTCTCAAGAACTTCAAGGAAGTTTTGATTCAGGAGATAAAAAAGGTCGTGGAGGAGCACCATTATCAATGCAAAAATTTGATAAAGGTCTTACAACTAATGTTGGAGAAATTTCTGATATTTATAAATTAGATTCAGGATCAACAAGAAAATTCTTAAGACTTAAAAAATGGCAAGAAAGAGTCTCTACAAGTATTGAAAGAAATCTTAGACTTGCAATGACAGAATTAAGAAGAGTTGCATCTTTCCTTAACTTACCAGAAGTTGTAAAAGATGAATCTTCTCGTATTTACCAATTTGTCCTTCAAAGAGGCCTAGTAAGGGGTAGAAGCATGGAATCAGTAATTGCAGCATGTATCTATGCAGCTTGTAGAAGTTATGATATTCCTAGAACTTTAGATGAAATTAGTTCTGCTAGTGATGTTGAAAGAAAAGAAATTGGAAGAACCTATCGTTTTATAATAAGAAAACTAGGAATTAAAGTAACTCCATCTAGTCCAAAGGATTATATTTATCGATTTGCATCAGTTCTTAAACTTTCTCCAAAAACACAAAATGAAGCAATCAAAATTCTTAAAAAAGCAGAAAATTCAGAACTTACCTCAGGAAGAGGTCCTGCAGGAATTGCTGCTGCTGGATTATATGTTGCTGCTTTATTAAATAATGAGAAAAAAACTCAAAGAGAAGTAGCAGATGTTGCTGGAATCACAGAAGTTACAATAAGAAATCGTTATAAAGAACTTCTTGATAAACTTAATCTAGAAGAAAAACTAAGGATTAAAGAAGCTGAACAAAAAAACAAGAAAAAAGCAAAAGCCTAAATATTTCTTAATTTAATTTATCTTAATTTAATATTATCCATTATTTCATTAAACTCTTTTAACTAGATTTCAGATAATCAAAAGATTTAAATACAATGTAAGACATGTCTTACCATGGTAAGTATTAGTTTAACTAAAATAAGTTCAAAGGGGCAGATAGTCATACCTAGCAATATGAGAAGTGACTTTAAAGTAGGAGAAGAATTACTTATTATCAAAGATGAAGATAGAATTGTTTTAAAAAAAACTGAGAAAGTATCTGAACAAATGAGAGAAGATTTAGAATTTGCAAAAAGAACTGATAAAGCATTAAAAAGGATTAAGTCTGGTGAAGGAACCAGAATGAATTTTGATGACTTCTTAGATGAAATGAAAAAATGGTAGAAGTAATTTTTGAAGAAAGGTTTAAAAAACTTTTTTCTAAAATTAAAGACCCAACAGCAAAAGAAAAGATTATTAAACAAATTTCTAAAATTAAAGAAAATCCAGAAATGGGTAAACCAATGAAATACTCCCGAAAAGGAACAAGAGAACTTTATATTTCTCCTTTTAGATTATCCTATCTACATGATTCCATAAATCAAGTTGTATATATTCTTGATTTATACCATAAAGATAAACAATAAACATTTACTCATTAAAAAAATTACCAAGAGAAAATATTATTTACATAGAAGAAATCAATAGTTAAAATCAACACACCATTACATTTTTATATCAATAATCCTTGAAATTTTCATCTTATGCGGGGATGCCGGAGTGGTCAAACGGGATAGGTTTAGGACCTATTGGCTTAGTGCCTACAGGGGTTCAAATCCTCTTCCCCGCATTTCATAGGATTTGTACTTCTATCAGTCGTTTAAGATAATACATATTGAACTAGTGCCAAAAGAGGTTCAAGGAGCATTTGCACCTTAGAGAAATATATGTTCAAAAGACTAAGGTGGAAATGTGAGCACTTTCCCCGCATTTTATAGGATTTGTACTTCTGTCAGTCGTTTAAGATAACCCTTATTGAACTAGTGCCAAAGAGGGTTCAAGGAGCATCTGCACCTTAGAGTAATATCTTAAAAAACGAAGGTGGAAATGTGAGCACTCTTCCCCGCATTTTATAGGATTTGTACTTCTGTGAATTGCTTCAACAACCAAACCTAAGAAACAAGAATCCTTCCTTGATCATCTTTCATAACCCCTTTCCTTGTACCATCTGTAAGAACTATTTCTTGACTATCATAATCAAATTCTTTAAATGTAAAATAACTTTCTTCATCGGTATCTAAATCATAAACACTCATATAATAAACATCATCCTGACTTTTAATATCTGCTATCATAACTTCACTAGGATTTGAATCATCTGAATCATCTGGTTCTTCAATTTCTTCAGTCTCTCCAATTACTTTCAATATCAAATCTTGATTATCAGAATCCTCTATAACATCAAGAGTTTTCTCATGCCCTTCTTTATCATATCCAATTCCTATAACAAAATTATAAGTTCCTGGACTAGAAATTCGTGAAAATCCTGAATCTTCATTAGAAGGAGCAGTAATTTGTTTTCTTTTCTTATCTTGTTCATCAAGAACCACTGAATATGAACCTTTTTCTAAACCATCATCCCCCTTAATTGTTTTTATATTAATATTATCCCAATCTTCACAAGCTCCTGAAAATTCAATTGATAATTGAAAAAAATCTCCAGCATCTATATTTTTATCTACTAATCTTGCACTATTAATATTACAATCAACTTCTGGAAAACTATATTCTGTATTTTCTGATTCTTCATCTTCAAGTTGTATTCTTGCAAGATCACTAGGATCTAAAATCCCTCCTCTTATAAATTTGGGTTTTATTCCTTCTGCAATTTTTTTATAAAGTCTTCCAAGCAATAAATGCCCTCTTGCCCTATGCATATTATTTGTTCCCATATCGGTTAACTCTTGCAATCTAGAAACTATATCAATAATTTTAGCTTCAATACTTTCTTTAGTTTCTTCTTTTTCAAAAATTAAACCAGAAACAGCATTTTCAACCCAGTCTGCACTAATTCTACTTTCTTCCTCTGTCAAATATTTATAATCTTCTCCTAAAATACTTAAATCAACATTTTCGAGAGCCTCTCCTTCAATGTTTAAGTCCTTAATAACATCTTTCACACTGCTTGTATCTAACCAACATTTTATTGTTGGATCATCACAATAACCTACCTCTTTCCATCTATCATATGCTGAATTAGTTCTATCAAACTCTCCAGTAGGAGTAACTTGCTTTCCAGGATTTTCAGTTGAACAAACCCTAATAATTCCTTGATTATAAAGTTGTGAATCAAGAACATCTTCTACTCCTGCTTGCAAATTTGGTTGTGCAAGACTATATAATGAAGGACTTCCAGCAACACACTGTTTAGAATTTCTAATTCCTGTTTCTTCAACTTGTTCTTGGGCATATTCATCACTCAACCTATTAATAACATAACTTGTTGAAACTTTTCCAAAACCACATTCATCTTGTCCATTAACACTAATACATAATTGTTTATAACCACCTGGGGCAGTAAAATCTCTTGCTTCATCTACCTGACCACCTCTTGCAATATAACCCCTGTCTACAACATAATGATCTGCAGAATAAATATAACTAGATTTTGGAATATCTTTTAAATAAACTACATAATAGGTTCCTTGATCTTTTCCAGCATAAATATGAAAATAAACCTTATAATGAGAAGTTGCAGGCAAAGTAGCTGTTGTTAAAACATTTTCATCAAACCATGCATGATACTGCACAGGACTATCTGGTTCTGTTAAAGTATCTAAAAAATTCTCTGAATTAGGATAACTTACAGAAACAAAAGACTTGCAAATCTCACTTCCAATCTCTCCTGTTGAACGAGCATTAAATGCTTGCATTGAATTTATTGCATAACTATCTTTAAAATAATCAATAGCAGATTTTGTATTTTCCCAGGCATTTTGAACAGTTAAATATTCTCCACCCCCCCTAACTCCTTGACTATGAAAACTTTCAAAAATTCTTGGAATTATAACATTCATTAAAGGAGTTGCTTGTTTCCAAAAAAATTCACATAAATAAATACTTTTTATTTCATCACAAATTCCTATATTTCTTCCAGTTTCTAAACTTTCATTTAAACAATCTACTGTAGATTTTAATATACTTAAATAACCATCAATTCCTGCATGAACTCCAGTTAAACAAATAGGAACCATAATTCCTTCCTTTGCATTTGGAAGACACAACATCAAACTTCCAATAATTCCTGTTTGTATAACATTATCAACTCTGAATTTCCCTCCTAAATCGCATCTTGTTGCAGGACAAATTACAGGATCACAAACATTAAACATAATATGACAATCCTCTGGACTCATAAAATCACTACATCTTCCCTCTTCACCATTAAGTGCAATTCCAGTTTTAAAATTCCTTCCATTAATAATTACAGTTGATTTACCATACTGCCTTCCAGCCTCAACAACTGCCTGTTCTGCATTGCTTACAAGTTTTCCAAACTCTTGTTTTGTCATACCATATTTTTCATATTCATTCAAATGCCCATTATAATAAATACAAATATCATCAGCACTTCTCTTAAAATCTATCATTCCATTTTCACCCACATTACATATCCAATAATTTATCGCTCTTCCTGATTCATCATAGGGTTTTCCAAATCCACTTAAAACATAAGTTAGTTTTACATACCATCCATTATAAATATCAAAAGGAACTAAGGATGGCAAACCCTTATAAGGTGCTCTTTCAAAAAACTCTACTTTTAAATTTTCAGGATTCACCATCTTATTTTGATAGGCTTTTTGATTTAAAGGCCGAATTCTATTCAAATTAATTGAGCTTAAATATTTTAAAACAGAATCTTTTGCATCTCCTGTTATCTCAATTCCATCAACAAGATAAATTTTTCCTCCAAGCCGATAATCTTGATGAGATTCATCTTCTATTAATCCTACAATTACTACTTTTCCCCCTATAGATTTATTATATTTTTTGCCCAAAGGAATTGTAACTCTTATAACACTCTCTCCACTTTCAAATTTCCCATATACTTCGTGTGTATTATCTCCACTTGTTATTCTTTTTACAGGACCATAACTTATCTTATTTCCCATAGGATAAAACTCTTTTAATCCAAGATTATGTTCTTTTACTGATTTTTCAGCATCTTTTCTTGCATTATTATTTTCATAAAAATTCTTAGATTCCATAACAACTTTTCCAAGCTCTTTATCAACCATTCTTCCTAAAACAGTATTTCCTGCTTCTTGTTTTATTTTAAACAAAGTCATTATTTCTCTTCTCTGTTCATGAGTCATTTCTTCATTCCAATCACAAATTCCTCCAGCACCAAGATTAATCTCTTCTCCTTGTTGTGTTGCTTGTTCAGGAATTGTTACACTTCCTTGAGAATTCTTACAAAAATCATCAAATTTTTGCTTAAACTGATCTTCAACTTTTCTTATATCTACTTGCCCTTCAAGATCTAAAACATCTGTTTTTTCAACACCTACTTGTTTTTGTATATCTTCTAAAATTTTATTAGTTTCCTGAAGTTTATCAGAATAAATATTTATTTCTTCTTCAATATTTTTATTATGTCCTAATAAACAATTTTGTAAACTATTATAACTCTCTCCAGTATATGTGGATTTTGTTCCTTCTTCTACTAATTTTTTACAATAATCATTCCAACCTTCCTGATTTGTCATTAATTTTTTACGAGCCATAGATTTCCCAGAAGCTCCATCAAACAAATTTTTAACAGTCAACATTGCTGAAGTTGCAAAACAAGCCGCCTTCATTCCTTTAACAACTTTTCCCAACTTCTCATTAGCATCTCCCCATTCTTTAATAGTCTCTTCTAAATTCTCAATCATTTCTTTTGTCTGATCAGGACTTAATTTAATCCCTCTTTTTTCTATTCCAATTGCAAAACTAAAATTACTCATTGTCCTTGGACCAAACATTTTAGGAGAAATAGTTAATTTAGCCTGTTCTTCTAAATGTATATTTACCAAACGAACAGGAAGATTATCAAAAAGTGTTTGATCCCCCTCTTTTAATTTCATTACTTTATATCTATACCCTCCTGAACTAGTTTTATTCCCACTATCATTATCTCCATAGAAATTTTTGTAATAATCATCATAATTAAAACTTCCATACCTAAGGGTAACATATTCATTATCTATTTTCTCAACTTGTATACTCTGAATTTTTTTATCTCCTGCTTGAACAGTTTTAATATCTCTTAATCCCAAAACCTCTTCTTTACCATCAATTAATAAAACAACACTTGCTTCATCTCTTGTTGGTTTCTTAAATTCTAAAACCTCTACAAAATACTGTTCATTATTAACATAAACAATTGCTTTAGCATCTTTAGAATCATATTTCATTAAAAGTTCTTTCTCTCTTATAGCAACATTTACAACATTACTCTCTGGATACTCTCTTTCTAACCTGTTATAAAATTCTTGTGCTTTTTCATTCATTTCAAAACTTCTTGCTAATTTTGCAGCCTCATATAATCCCATAGCAGCATAAGAATCTTCTTCTATGATTGGCATTTTCTCATTTGAATAAAAATCAACCAAGTCTTCATAATGGCTAATTGCCTGATCATAATATTCTTTTGCAAGTTCTTCCCCTTCATTTTCAAAATTCCATTCCCTATTCTTTGCAACTATAGCTTCATCTAAATAAATTCCAAAACCACTTGGTTCTCCTTCTACAAGAATCTCTACTTGTAATTTAGAATTATTAATTTTACTAACCCCTCTTATCTTACTTTTATACTGTCTAAGAATAGCAGTTCTTATCTGTTCTGATAAATTTCCTTTATTCATATCCTTTCTAACAACTTCTTCTACTGCTTCAAAAACATCTTTATCTGCAAACTCATAACCTGTCAATGACAAATCATCTTTTATAATAACTGCATATTTCACACCCCTATCTAAACCAACATACCCTAGATAAACATTTTTCACATTTGCAATATCTATTGTATCTCCTATAACATATTCTTTTACAATATCTTTTTCATTACTAATTTTTGCTTTTCCAGGATTAAGAGTTAAATCAAATTTTCCATTTTGAACAGGACAACTAATACTAACCTTTCCCCCACCCCCATAAGTTTCTAAATTTGCAACCTTGCATTTACTATTCATAATTTTATCTCCTTTTGCAACCCATACTTGTTGGTCGTTTATTTGTAATAATGCAGAATCAACAGGAGCTCCTACATCATCAAGTTTTATATTTAATCCTGCAGCACAATAAAAACCACTTAAATAAACATCTTTAGAAGTCTCTCCTTTTTTCAGATTTACAGTTGTTTGTTTTGAATCTGCATCCCTATAAATAGAAATTTTTGCTTCATCTCCATAAATTGAATCAGCCCTAATATAACCTTTTCCATTCCAAAAACCATACTGTTTATAATCCCTAGACCACTCTTCATCACTAACCTCATTTACATAAAAATTAGTATTCCCAACACCAAACGCTCCTTCAACATCATAATCTATTGTTGCAGTAATTTCGCCTGCAATAGATTCAGGCATATCTCCTTCTATTTCTTGCTGAGATAATACAACTACTAAATACCCTAAATTATCTTGCACAGGACTGCTTGCAAGACTTCTTTGACTTTTTAAAGCAGCTCTTGCAGGAAAATAACTTATTCCTGAAACTCCTTCTGGATAATCTCCATTAAATTTCAAACTCCTTATTCTTGAAATATCTATTAAAGGATTTATCTGTATAGCCATAACTTTACAAAAAACAGGAACATTTTGTTCTTCTAATAAATCACTTCTAACAACAGCAGGACTACATCCTCCAGGTGCTATTTGCATTATAATATCTTGTCTTGCAAAACAATCTTCTGCCTTAAATTTTGGCCAATAAACTTCTGGATTTGTATAACTTCCAGTACTATAAAAATTAGGATTACTAAATTGAGGATTTAAACTTGCCCCATAAACTCTTGAATTAGAAGAACCTCCAAATTCTGAATTCGAATTTCCATAAAAACTAGAACTCATACTACCTGAACCACTAAACTGTGAAATAACAAATCCCACACTAGTTAAAATAATCATCATTCCAACAATTCCTATTATTTTTTTCTTAAATTTCATTTTTTATACCTCATTTTTTCCATAACATGGTTATAAGTTCACACAAAACTCACCTGCAAATGTGAAACCTCTACATTATTATAATTTACTTGCAAATCTTCTACTTTATTAGGAATCCCAAAACTAGGAGCACTTATTATTAATCTCTCAGAATCCTGCAACTGAGACTCTGCAACATAATACTGTTCTTTACCTCCACCTGAAACTGCAAAACTCACTATCTGGTTAGGTATTGTCATTGTAAAACATTTTTTATCACTACCTCCAAAAAATCCAGCAACACCAGACATTGGAACATCTACACATTTTTCAGTCTGACTACCTTGAAGTTGAATACTTGAATTACTATAAACATAAACCTTAATTTCATATTGACCTTGAGTTAATTCAATTTCTTTTTGCTCTGGATAACTAATAGTTTTTGTACTATCGTTTTTTGTAAACGTAACAACGGCATAATCAACTTCTCTACCTGCTTTCTGAACTTCAAAATCAAGTTTATATTCTTTCTCTAAAATAAGAATTGAAATATCTTCTTCTAAACTTTCAACTAAATATTTTTTCCTTTCATAACCCTCTGCTTCTGCTATTATAAAACCATTTACACACTGTGGAAAATAATCTATCAAAACCGCATCTCCATGAACTCCAGATTGTGTCTTTCCAATATCACAAGTTGTATCAAAACATTTAAAATCTATTGTTGCAGGAACTGGTTCTAAAAAAACATCATAAGTATAAACAGTCATTTTCTTATTTTTATGTTCACATAATTCAGGAACAACATCAAGCATTCCCTCTGCATCCAGGGCCTCTCTAGGCTTATTTTTCTCAATAGAAGAAACTACTGGAAACTGAAACATTTCTTCATTATTATAAAGTTGAATCAAAACAGGATATGCAAAATCATAAACAAAATGATACTGAACATAACAAAATCCAAGCATTCCAAGCCCCTCTTGCAATCCAATTGGATCTGCTTTCAAAATACCATCTTCAGAAGGCCAAACTTCCATTTTCATAGGCCAATCCTTCACATACATAAAATTAACTCCCACATCACTCTCTTCTCCAATATCTTGAACAAAATACTTATTTTCTTTTTTTGCTAAGTTATAATAATCTCCCCTTATTTTAGTTGCAGGAATATTTGATTCTAAAGCATTTATCAAATCTCCCCTTACTTTATCCACATTCCAAATTTTACTTGCACATCCAATCTCACTACCATCAACAGGAGCATAAAGTCTTAAAATATCCACTCCATAGTTTTCTAAAAACATTGTTTCTTTCCAGTTCAAATAAATTTTTCTAGCAAGATCATAAAATTTTCCTAAACTTGATTTAACTAATTTTACATGATTTTCACTAGACCATGTAGTATTACCAAAATTAATTACTAATTCTTGTTCTACATTTACTTCTATATCATTAGTATTAATTATTGTTTTAACATGAGGCTCCCCTACTCCTATAACATATCCTTCAGATTCAAACTCTGTAAAATCACATTCTAAAATTCTCTCTTCTAAAAACTCATCTAACTGGCTCTCCATCTTAGCCTTGCTTGGAATTTGTTCTTTCAAAATTCCATTCCCAGAAATATAATACCAATATGGAACCCCAATTCCTAAGAAATCCAACTGTGATGAAAAAGGCATATATGAGCTTCCAGCCTCAAAATCTGGTTGTTGTATATAACCTCCTTGCTGACCTAAAATTATTGCGCCATTTAATGTTTCTTCATCTATACAACTTTGATAATAACTATAAACATCTTCTAATTCTTTAGGAATTTTATCTTTAATTACAGATCCTTTAAATAAAAAATAAAAAATAACCCCTGCAACTATCACAATTGCAATAATAATAAAAATAACTGCCTGTCCTTTAATATTCCATTGAGAATTCAGTCTATTTCTCTCCCTACTCTTTTTTTTAAAATCATTTATCATTCTTTCTTACCTTTTTCTTTTTTAATCTTCTCTTTTATTAAAGAAATCAGTTCAGTATTAATATCAGACCTTATTAATTCTTTAAAATTCTCCCACATCTTTTGATCCTCTATTAAAAGTAAATATTTTTTCATCTTCAACCTTTTTTTATGTTATTTTAGGGGATATCAAATATATAAACCTTTCTTAGTTACTTAGTAACTAAGTAAGTAACTAACTAAGAAGAGTAATCTAAACTAAAAAAATAAATCATAAAATACATTAAGAAAATGGGCGTACCAGGAATCGAACCTGGGAGTCATCCACGTCAAGGATGGAGTTTGCCACTAGCATATACGCCCCTATAATATTTATCATATATCTTAAAGTTTTAAATTTTTCTAAACCATAAAATCTGTTAAAAAGGCCAATAAAATAAAACTTCTAATCTTTTGATTTAATTCCCTCCCCTATTTATAAGGGAGGATAAATATAAATCCAAAAAAATTATAAAACAAGAAAAGAACAAATTAAAAATATCTAAAAGCTATTTTCCTACTTTTCCCCCTTTAACCTGCCCCCAACTCCCTTTTATATATTTTATTTTTAATTTCTCTGGTTTAATTTTTGCAAGATAACATAAATTTTCAAAAAAACTTCTAGGTAATAACCTTCTCTCAGTGTAATAATTCTTTAAACTAGCATATGAGTAATCAAAACCATATTGTAAAATATCCCTTAGAGAAGTGCAATTCAACTCTCTAATTACAAGATCTAAAAAAACCCTTTGTGCTCCTTTCTTAAATAAGACTCTTTCTTCCATTAGATTTAAAGTTATTTAGTATTTTTAATTTTAACTACGACACCATTACATACCAAAACTTTAAAAAGAACTTTTTCAAGAGATAATTATGAAAGTTCCGAAAAAAACAATGAGATTTTGTAAGTTTTGTAATAAAAGAACTGAACAAAAAATTGATTTAGTTAGCACAGGCCATAAAAGAGGAACTCTTAAAAAAGGATCTATTGCACGTGCTAAAAAAAGAGGAGCATCTTCTGGAAAAGGAAATCATGGAAAATATAGCAAACCAGCTATTAAATCTTGGAAAAGAAAGACAAAAACAACAACAAAAAAAGTAATGATCTATACATGTCAAAAATGCAAAAAATCATTACATTCAAAAAATCCTAAACGAGTAAGTAAATTAATAATTGAATAAAATGGTAAAACAAACAAAAGTTGTTTCAAAAAGGAAAAAATTCGTAAAAGTAGATATTCCAATTATAAGATCAAAAATAGAATTACTTGGAAACTCTCCTAGTGAACTTGTAGATAGAACTATAAAACTAGATTTAACCAGACAATTAAAAGGTAAAAGTGTTGAAGCAATTGTTAAAATAAAACTTGAAGATGACTCTCCTGTAGCATACCCTATAAAAATAAAATTAATGCCTTATTTTATCAGAAGGATGATTCGTAAAAGAATTAGTTATGTTGAAGATTCTTTTCTTGCTCCTTCACAAGAAAATATGTTATTAATAAAACCTTTTTTAATAACTAGAAAAAGAGTTTCTAGAGCTGTGCGTAAAACTCTTAGAAATAAGGCAAGAAATTGGATTGAAGATTATGTTGCAGAAAGAAAAAACGATGAAATCTTTAATGAAATCCTTATGAATAGATTACAAAGACCTCTTTCTCTTACCCTTAAAAAAACATATCCACTTTCTCTTTGTGAAATTAGAATTTTAGAGATTAAAAGAGAGTTAGAACCTAATGAAATTCCAAAAATAACAAAAAAACCTGAAAAACAACCTGAACAAATAAGTGAAGGATTAGATCAATTTAAAGAACTAGAAATTGCAAAACAACAAGCTGAACTAAAAATTAAAGAAACTCAAGAAAAAGCTACAAAATTAGAAACAAAATCAGAAGAAAAAGAATCTAAACCATAAACAGAGAAAGAATCTAAGACAAAAAAGGAATCTGAACCAAAAACAGAGAAAAAAGAGTCTAAACCCAAAACCGAAAAAGATTCTAAGACAAAAACAGATTCTAAAAAAACACCAAAAAAATCTGAAGAAAAGACAGAAGAAAAACCTAAGAAAAAATAAATCACTTATTTTCTTTATTTACTTATATTCTAATATTATATATCCATTATATCTATTAATATATCACAAAACTTAATACTTTAACAAAATCCTCTACAAATTCTTAAAAAAACCTCTCGAACACTTAAATTCACAATATTCCAAAAAAATCCCCTAATAACTCTAAATTTACAACGATAATATTATAAAAATTCTCAAAAAGCATTACAGATATCATTATTCCTATTAGTCTTCTAAATTTCAGTTTACAACCCCTTTTTATCATATTCTAATTAAATAAGGGTTAATAAACTTTTTCCTGAACTTCAAAACCAACGCAATAATTACTAAAATATTTCTAAATAAAAGGAGAAATATAAACTTCAATTAATCCTGAAAATACTAATAAAATCACAGAGATAAAAACTAAAACCAGAGAATCAATAATAAGTTTTTTAGCTCTTCCAGGTTTTAAAAAATCCTTTTTAGATATAGAAACATAAATCATCCCTCCTGCAAGGGCAATTACAAAATAAGCAATCATTTCTGGAATACCATGAAGAAAATATTTAGTAAATGCAATTGGTAAAGAAATTAATCCAAGACTTTCTCTTGCAAGGTCTCCTATTACAAATCCCATTACACTGGCATTCCACACTAAAACAAGTATTGCTCCAGCTCCATAAAAAAATGCTAAAATTAAAGACATAAACAAAACTTTCAAATTATTCAAAAAAATCAAGAAAAATGTATCTCCTCCAGAAAATCCTCCAGTAACAGCTAATGCTCTTACTCCCTCAACAGCACTTGATTGTAAACTAAATAAAACCTCTATTTCTTCTACAGGCAAAACTACTGTCCAAAAAGCAAATGAAAAAACAAACCCTAAAAATAAAAATAAGAAAAAATTAAGAATCTTTAAATGTTCTCGTAATAACCATTTCTCACTCTTAGAATCTACTTCTTTTTTTTCTTCAAGTTTAATTGCACCTTGCACAACATACAAACAAGAAAATACAGTAAAAAAAACCATTACTAATGAGGCATATTCAGGAAAAATCCACGAACCTAAAAATATCGAAAGCGAAGAGTAAAAAATACCTATAAACATCATTTCTATTGGATGCCTTTCTGCTTTTTTTGGATTAAAGAGAAGTTTAAACATCTTTAGTCATAGGAATTATGATTTATAATCATTTGGTTTTATAGCTATATTCAAAATTACCTAATTTTAATATTTTCAACAACCAAATTTTCTCCATTAAATTTATAAACCTTTTTTGGCAGTTATATTAAAATGATTCAACAAACACTTGTTTTAATAAAACCAGATGGTGTAGCTAGAGGCCTTATGGGAGAAATTATCAAACGTTTTGAACAATGTGGGTTAAAAATAGTTGGAATGAAAATGGTTGTGTCAAATAAAAGCATTGCTGAAAAACACTATACAGATGAAATTACCAAAAAACACGGGCAACATGTAAGGAATTCACTATTAAACTATATAACTAGCGGACCAATAGTTGCTATGGCAATCCAAGGAAGTGATGCAATTGCTCTTGTGAGAAAAATTGTCGGATCAACCTATCCTGGAGAATCTAGTGTTGGAACTATAAGAGGAGATTTCTGTCATGCAAGTAAAAAATATGTAAAAACAAAACAACAAGGAAGTAATTTAGTTCATGCTTCAGAAAATAAAGATGATGCAAAAAAAGAGCTTGCACTATGGTTTTCTGTTGATGAAATTCATGATTACGAGACTGCAATAGAAAAATACATTTTTTAGTCAAAAAATACATTTTTTAGTCAAAAATACATTATAATCAATAATAAAAAGTTTTAAATATCGTTCTTAATAAATAACCTTATTGCCTCCGTAGCTCAGTGGTAGAGCAACTGATTTGTAATCAGTAGGTCGTCGGTTCAAATCCGGCCGGAGGCTTTTATCTATCTCTTTATCAACTATAACAAACAATCAAAAACCTCAAGAATAACCCACCTGGGTTTCATCTAAAATCTTAGTAGGCTTTCCTTTTCCATAAAGTAAACTTATAGAAACTTTTTTTATTTTTGAAAAATCTTCAATTCCTAAATCTTCATTTCCTATCTTATAAATCTTAACTACTCCTGCATTATTTAAAGGATCATAACTATCATAAGAATAACTCTTACCTCCTTCATCAAAAATAAATTTTATCCCAACAACCTTTCCTTCATTATCAGTTCTCTCTACTGCAATTTCTATTATTTCTACAGGTAATATAGAATCAGTTCCCGGAGCTGATGCCAACCCACCACTCTCAAAAATCCTCACATCTCTGATTTTTGCATCATAATAAAATGAAAGTCCTTCTGTTTCTTGTTTTTGATTTTCAAAAAGATCTTTTGAAAAACTAAATACAGTTACTCCAAGAACCATCACCAAGAGCACAAGTAATACTGTTGCAATAACATCTGAAAGCCCTTTCTTTTTCATAGTTTAAATAATAAAACCTATTTTAAATATGTTTTGAATAATAGATAAAAAAACCCCTAACAATAATCTTTATAAAGAGAATTTAGATTCATTAGATAAAATGATAATGCCAGAACCCATTTTTAAAAAACTTGGAAAACCTGCTGAAGTAGAAAAATGGAAAAGACAATTTGCAGAAGCTGACCCTCATAATTTTGCAGTTTTAAAGATTAGTGGTGCTTCTGTTGACCAAAATCTTGAACCATTTGCTGAAGGTATAGAATTTCTTTATTGGATAAGACAATATGCGCCGATTATATATGGTTGGGGAGAAACATTAACAAAAAGACTTGATCAAGAAGAAATTCATTATGATTGGCATAATGGAGATAGAATTACAACTCCTGAAGCAATGAAACATGTAAAAGCTATTTCTCAAGAATATGGTAATAGAATAGTACAAGCATTTAAAGAAAAAGGCATAAAGGCAGAATTATGTGAAGATGTTTTTCTTGCAAAACCTCAACAATGGGATGATGTTCCTTATGAACATAAAAATGGCCAGGTAGTAGGAATTAAGAAAAAAAGATTAGTTGACCTAATAATGCAAGAGATATTTCCAATAGTTTCTCCTCTTGGAAATTATAATGGAGAACTTCTAAATATTAATGCTGACACTGCTGCATGTAAATTAGTAGAACAAATGAACCCCCTAAAATATATTAAAATTACTAATATTGGGGGAATTTTAGATAGAAGTGGAAATATTATTTCAAAAATTCTATTAGGCAGAGATTACCACTCACTTTTAGATTCAAGAACAGTTACAGGAGGTATGGCAAAAGGATTGTATGAAGCAAGAAATGTCCTTGAAACTTCTTCTGATGGCCATCCTCATTCAGTACAAATAACACATCCTGCAAAATTAATAGAAGAATTATACACAGACCATGGAAGTGGAACCTACATCAGCAGAGAATAAGATCACAATTCAGAATAACCCTCTAAAATTAACTTCTCACTCTCTTCCCACCCAATACAAGAATCTGTTATTGAAACTCCTTTTTTTAATTCTTTACTAATTTTCTGATTTCCTTCTTCTAAATAACTTTCTAACATTAACCCAATAAGTTTAGGATTTTGTTTCATTTGTCCTATAACATCCTTAAAAACAATTTTTTGCATAGCATAATCCTTACATGAATTTCCATGACTACAATCAATCATAACATTTTCGAATAATCCTTTTTCTACAAGTCTTTTCTGAGTTTCTTCTATAAAATCACGTTCATAATTAGGACCACTATCTCCCCCTCTTAAAACTAAATGGCAATGACTATTTCCAGAAGTTGTTATTTTTGCAACTTTTCCTTTTCCATCAATACCAATAAAACAATGTCCTTGTTTTGAAGAAATTATAGAATTTATAGCACCATCTATATTTCCTGAAACTGAATTTTTAAAACCTACAGGCATTAATAATTCTGAAACTATCTGTCTATGTGTCTGACTTTCTGAAGTTCTTGCACCAATAGCAGCCCAAGAAATTAAATCACTTATATAAGGATAAACCAAAATATCTAAAAATTCTGTTGCAATTCCAATTCCCAAATCACTAATCTCTAAAAGCAATTTCCTACTTAATTCAAGACCCTTTTCAAGATTATGGCTTTCATCTAAATCTGGATCATTAATAAATCCCTTCCAACCAACAGTAGTTCTTGGTTTTTCTAAATAAACCCTCATTAAAATCAAGATCTTATCTTTAACCTTATCAGAAGTTTCTTTTAACTTAACTGCATACTCAATTGCATCATCATAATTATGTATTGAACAAGGCCCTATAATAAATATCTTCCGACTATCCTTCCCCTCTAAAATAGCTTTTATTTCA
>CAZJPU010000014.1:0-15817 GCA_964548105.1 Candidatus Woesearchaeota archaeon
AATTGAAAAACAAGCTAAAAAACAAAACTGTGATTTTGAAATTATTAAAAATTAAAATTGGTTGTTCTACAAAAAAATAAAATTAATTAAAAATCAAATTAATTTAGTCTGCTTTTCTATTTTCTCACTTGAACCAAAAAACTCTTTTTTGTCCTCGGTATTTTCAGTTTTTTTAAGATTCCGAGATTCTTCAACACTTTTATCTCGTATTTTCTCTTCTCCAGGCAATAATGCTTTTCCATAAACACCATCATAACCAGGTTTAACTTTTATCTTCCCAACCCGATTTTTCATAATCAAATCAGTTAATTTTTCATCTTGCAAAACCCTTAACAAATCTATTTTATCAACATTTAATAAAATATTAAATTCATTTTTAAAATTATCAATTAATTTATCATAAACCTTCCAACATCCTTTACTATTCATCCCAATTCCTAAATTAAGGGAAATTATTTCATGTAACGGAAGAATTGTATAATATTTTTTCTTTTTTTCATAATTACCCTTTCCTTTTAAAGAAAGTTCTCCAACCTGATAATCCACTCCTACAATTAGTTTTTTCCCACATTTAGGGCAAATCCCTTTTAATTTTTTAGTTTCATCTGGAGAACAAGAAAAATCACAATTAGAATGTCCATCAAAATGATATTTTCCATACGCAGGATCTGTTTCAATAGTCCCAATAAAACTATTTTCTCTAATCTGTTTTAAAATAAGATCATAACTCAATTTTTCTCCTTTTTCTAATCTAAAGATAGTTGCTTCACGACCAAGACGCCAAGGCCAAAAAGAGTGCAAATCAGAAAAACTAACAATACTAATATCATTATCTGCTAATTCTTTTATTTTCCAATTCATCTCTGGATCTGAAGAAATTCCAGTTTCAATTGCATGAATCCTATTGGTTTTATCTAAAAAAGCGCTTTTTAAGCTATCAAAACCCCCCATACTCCCAAAAACTCCAAACCACGGCGTCCAGACGTGCGCAGGAATCACCTCAATCCTATCATCAATCTCTTCCATTTTTGCAGCAAAATCTCTGCAACTTATCTTAAAAATAGGTCTTCCATCATAATCTCTTCTTCCTTTAGTATCAAGCCATTCATTAATTTTATCAACAGCTTCAAAATTAGGTGCTAAATAACCTAAATGAACTCTTCTTCCTTTTCCATCTTGTGTATAAATTAAACTTATTTCACTAGTCAATATAAAAGGAAATTTCCCATCTCCATCCTCATACCATAAAATCCCATTTTCCTCTTTTAATTCCTTTAATTCTAAAATCCATTTAGGATGTGTAAAATCTCCAGTTCCTAACAATCCAATTCCCTTAATCCTTGCCCATTTAACCAAATTAGGAATATCTAAAGACTTACTTGTAGCTCTTGAAAATCTTGAATGAATATGTAAATCTCCAAAAATTTGATTTTCCTCGTTTTTTTCATCCATCTAATATAAAATAAAGATTAGTTTTTATAGATTGTTATAACCAAATCCTCACTGCATTATTAAGAAACAATGTTCCAGAGATAAACAACCACTTTCTGATAAAAATTAAAACCACACTCACATAAATACACATCGTGGAGGGCCCATATAGACTTTTCAGTTACTGTATTAAAAGTAATAAGTTTTAGGATAAACGATTATAAGACAATAAATTATGAAGCTCAAGATTTAAGAGGAGATTATTTCTAAACACTCAAAAACTTAACCAACATAAAAACATCCCCTGAAGCATAAGTAATATTAGATACTGTAATTTGTATTAAAGCTAACAACCACATAAATAATACCCAATCAGTTGCTAATATCCAGGTTAAATTATAATCTTTCTTAAATTTTACCTTATAAAACATATAAACATTAACCAAAGATAAATAAATTCCAATCAAAAATAAAAACCTCAAATCTGAAACAATTCCTGCAATATTAACTTCTGTTCTTTGAAATTTATTTAATTTTTTATATTCTTCTAAACTAAATCGCGTAACTCCTAATTTATCCACTTTTGGATTAAAAAAATTTGGAATTGTTTCTAAAAGATTAAACCTATAAGAACTTTTAACTCCATATTTATCCAAAGTCTTTTGATGTCCTCTTTCATGAAAAAATGTAGATACCTGAATTAGATAAGGTAAAATAAAAAATATCGTTATAAATAAGAATGCTGCAACATGAAATACTTTCAAAAGCTCCTTTTTTAATTCTTCATCCATGTTTCCCCTCTTTTCTTATAAAAGAAATCATAAGTTTATAAAGTTTTTTTAATGATGGTCACGGTCAAACCCTCTTAAATCAGACTGGAATCAGCCAGAAATTTTTATTTTTCTCCCCTCTTAATGAGGAGAATAAATCAAAATTATTTAAAAGTTTTTGATATTTATAAAGAAACATAGGGTTTGACCCTCGCCTTAGTGATTGCAATAACAGAAAAGATTATTTTTTCCTTTATTCTTAACTTTCCGTCGACAAAATTTACTTTTTAGAACCCTTCTTATTTGTAACAAAGTAAACCACAACACCTAAGATTACAACAACAATTATTATTGTTATAAGAATTCCAAAAGGAAATCCTTTTTCTTCTACAGGAACAGAGTCATCAGAAACAACACCATCAACTACATCAACAACTTCACCATCTACAATTTGTTCTTCTTCAATAACCTCTCCAGAAACAGGTTGAACAGTAATCTCTGCTTGTAATGAAGTAGCATTTATAGAATTTAATTTAACACTTAAATCATAAATACCATCACCACTAACATCAAATTTCTTTTCATCTCCAATATATAATGTTGCTTGTTGCAGACTTGATGTAACATTTATTTGTAAACTAGTATTACTAACTACTGCTGAAATAACATAATGAGTCTCTCCAGAGATATTAATCCTCATTTTATCTCCTTTTCCTAGGCTTTTAGTATATCCTTGGGAAAATTGCTCATTAGTTAAAACATAAACCTTAAAAACAGCACCACCAGCACCTCCACCGCCTCCTCCACTACTACCACCATCATCGTCGTCATCATCATCAGCAGCAGAAGGATTTCCATCCTCATCCCAAGTTGAAAACTCACAATAAGGTAATTGCCATACACAATTTGTAGAATCTACTAAAGTTGCCTCTAAAGTCCTATCAACACAATTTGCTCCACTATCATCACAGTGGTATAACTTATCACAAACACCTGAAGAAGGTATTTTAATTCTACATGCTTCAGGAAACATGTTATTAATTATTTTGTCCCTAGTATCAGCAGGCATTCCAACATAACCAGAACCACTATCATATATTAAATCTTCATTACCTGAAATTGTCCTTATATCATTTGTCAAACCGGTTTTTGTTAATGTAACATTTAAAAACTCAAAATAAACACTACCATCACTCTTATTCATCTTAATATTTGCTGTTCTTCCAGTTGTATAATTTGTCTTCATTCCAGAATTAGGCCCACATTCAAACCCTTGATGATGTTCATAAGAACCATCAGAATCTAAATCATAATAAACATCCCATTCACTAGGAGATTTAAGTCTTGTAACAAAATCACAATAACCACATTTTGCTGAACTTTCTGCTGTTTTAAAAGAAGTACAAGCACTAACACTACATTTTCCTCCAGTATCACAAATATTTATCTTATAATAATAAGTAGTCCCATTTTCCAACCCATAATCTAAGGAATTTATTCCAGTATCATTATATATTTGTGCCATATGCCATAACTTCTTTTCTTTAACATTATCATTATTTATACCACTATCAAAAATAGTCCTATTAAATCCAGTTGAACTACAGCTCGAATCATTATACCAGAAAGTCAAAGTTCCATTTGTAACTTTATTAGTATTATACATTATTAATGCAGCATCAGGATATTCTTCTACTTTTAAACCACTTAAGATTGGCATACTAGTGTCTACCCCTCTATCTGTAGTTAAACAATGAGGAGCATATTCACAATTCCAATCATAACAATCTATTAAACCATCATCATCATCATCTATTTGATTAAAACAATCTTCATACTCAACATATCCTTTTTGCATAATATCTTCAAATTGAGCCCCATTTGCTCCATATTCAAAAAAACCAGTCATTTGAAAATCTATTGCACCAGGAGTTATCCAACCAGGACCTACGCTATCAGAAGGATTATTTGCACTACCACTTTCATTAGCCATTGCAGCATAAATTCTCAAATCTGCATTTGAATCATAAAGACTAGAGAATTTCTTTAAATCATTTTTATCAATAGAAATCATAGGCCCCATAATCTCTCCACACATTTTTTGTTTCCAAGCTCCTAATCCTATATCTGCAACAACCCATCCATCTGAACCACATTTATAAGCAGTAAAACTCTCAACAGCCTTACTTAAAGTATTATTCCATTCAGCAATATATTTTAACAAAAATTCATAACCAACTGCTGAAGAATCATCACTTAATGCACACCCTCCTGTCTGACTTCCATCACTATCTAAATATACATAAAACTTAATAGTTTTATCTCCACTTCCAAACGTGTTTCCAAATCCTATTTTTTCATTATTACAAATCCCTGCATTTGAAAAATCAGCGACACCTGCTCCAATCCCATAATTATTATCCATATCTTTTATTCCAATTCCACATAAATCCACCTGAGGATTATTTTTCTGAGGGTCACAATCATCAAATGCTATCATTACTGGAGCTCCTAATTCCATTCCTCCAAATTGAGTAGCCATTCCAGGAGGATTACACCATCCATCTATCCATCCACAATTTCCAGTACATTCATTTTGTGTTTGAGAAGCAAAACAACTAGGTTCACAATGACCTGTCTGATTAGTACATCCCCCAGTATCACTACAAGTAGCACTATCTAAACCAAAACAAATAGGTTCACACATAAAACCATTCCAAGAACATGTATCAGGATACAGACTACAATCTTCTGATGAATAAGAATCCCAACAAGACATAAATTTAACATCACACCGAGTACCATAATCATCACTCTGCCAAGAACATCCCTGAGCCTCGCAATAAGTTTCGTTAGTTTCATCATATTGAGGGCAATTTAAATTCCAATCAATTTCACACTGCCCACCCATACCTGTACTCCAATTACAATTTGCACTTGCATCACACAAAGCTTCATCCATCATTAAAGTATTATTCATAAAACACTCATCAAATACATTTGCACAATATCCATCAACCCAATAACAAGTACTAGAATTATCACAAGCAGTAGAATTCCAATCATACTGCCAACAATCTGAACTCCAATCAGGTTCACAAAAAGGTCTAAATTCAGTCATCCAAGAACAACCAATTCCAATTAATGTACTATTAGTACAAGAAGCTTCATTTCCATCATATTTCCAACACTCTATCCCAGCACTTCCACCACCACCCCCACCACTAGCAGCACCCCCTCCTGAAAATCCAGTTGGATCACACCATCCAGGACTTTTCCAATTACATCCACTAATATTTGAACATTCTGTCTGATTACTATCATATTGCCAGCAATCAACACCCCCACTACCTCCTGCCATAGAAGAATCCATACACCATCCATCACTCCATGTACATCCAGAAATAGCAGTACATTCATTTTCTATTAAAGTTCCATCAAAACAACCAGCATCACACATTCCTTGAGTCTGGGTATTCCAATTCCAAGCCCAATCATTCCAACCACACATAGTTTCTAAAGCACATTGAGCAACATTAAGATCCCAACAAACACTAAATTTATTATCACACCAAGTACCATAACTATCATTCTGCCAAGAACATCCTTGAGTTTCACAATAAGTTTCATTAGTTTCATCATATTTCCAACAATCCATACTCCAATCTACCTGACACATTCCTCCCCATTCATCAGTTTCCCAATCACAATTATCCTGTTCAGCACATTCAGTTGAATTAGAATCATAATTCCAACAACCTTGCTCCATACAATATTCACCATCACTATCCCAAAAACATCCAAGAGTTTCATTACAGGCAATTTCATTATCATCATGATTCCAACATCCTTTTGGTGCAAAAGCAGAAGGATCACACCAACCACCTTGATCTGTGCACCAATCACTAGAATCTCCATCACTAGTATCACACCAAGTATCATTAGTCCAAGAACAATCTCCTAAACCTTCACAAGAACTTGCACTCTTAGCAGTATAACAATCTTCTCCTAAACTCCAATCCTGTTCACACCACCCAGTTCCAAATCCAGCACTCCAATTACAATCACTTTTTCCACCACACACACTTTCATTTCCATCATATTTCCAACAATCTGATCCTGGAAAATCACACCAACTTACTCCAGAGTCATTAATCCATGTACAATTTAAACCATTATCAAGTTGTGCACCAATACAATTTTCTTCACTAGCCCACCCAAAACAATCTCCTGAAACAAAACCACACGCAGAATCAGAAAAACATCCAGAATCTGCACAATCAACTAAACCATCATTATCATTATCAACAGCATCCCAACATATTTCAAGGGTTTGTCCTGTTTTTTGGCAAGAACCTTCACTCTCACTTGTTGAAGCTTCTCCAGAAGAAGTCATCCATTCACAAGTACCAGTAGCATTAAAAGCACTTCGTCCAGTTTCAAAACAAGAAGTTCTTGTATAACACCGATCACAAGCATCTTCACAAATCTTTTCAGTACTATCAACACAATAACCTCCTTCGTCACTTAAAGAATCATCAACCCATTTACATTTAACATTTCCAAATTCATTTGTATTTTCACAAAAACATTTAGGAGTATTACAAACATCATAAGTTGAAGGATTAGAACTAGAATAACTTGAAGCATGAGGATTACCCATAAAAGTACAACTTCCACAATCACTCTTACAATTTCCTGCTGTTCCTTGCTTAAACTCTGGTTTAGATTTACAAAAACCATACCCATTTGGAGCATCAGTATTATTAATAAACTCACAATACCCTAAATCAGAACCATAACAAACTTCTTCAGCTTCCTGACTAGAATTATGTATAGAACCTCCAAACTTATACTCACAAGCAAAACAAGCTTTATCACAATTTGTTTCACTATCTCCTTTTTGTTCACATCTTCCAGAAGGAACTGAAAGATTTCCTTCACAATAATTATCTATAATCCACTTTCCACCACAAGCTTCACAAGTCTTCTGATTATTTATTAAGGCAAAACTCTGAGTCCGATTACCAAAAATATTATCTGCATTACATCCACAAGTATATGTCGTATTATCCCATTTACAAGGCATATACCAAGGATCATTAGCAATATTTTCACATAATGTTTTTGCAGAAGCAGAATCTGCTGTAACTGCACTTACATCTTGACAAGCACTAATTTCCATACCACCAACAGCCATCTCTTCAAGATCATCCCAACAACCATTACTCATTTTATTTTCAGAACAACCTCCACTTTTCCATTCACAACAACTAGAAAGCACAGGAATACTACCACATAAAGAAGAATCATTTACTAAACTACAATTTATTCCACTATCAATAATATCAACAGCATTAACATAATCTGCAACATCTTCTGGATTACAAAGACCTCCACTATACTCACATCCAATAATAAGATTACATTTGGTTTCATTTTCATCAAATATATAACATCCAGGATTCCAAGATTCAAAAAAACCTCCAGATTCAAAACCTACTAAATCTAAAGGATCATTACAACTTCCTCCCTGAGTAACATCATTCCAATCAACATACTGCCAAAAACAATAATAAGTATCCATACACTCTCTTTCAGTTGATAAATTTGAACAAGTCATATCAAAATCAGTAAAACACCATCCATCTGATTCATTAAATACTCCAGGTGATTCCCAAACACAACTTAAATTATAAAAACTTGCATTTCCAAGACACGATGAATTTGTCCCTCCTCTCCAAGAATCCCAATTCCAACAACCAACTTCCTCACACCATCCCTGCCCTAAAGAAAGTTGCCAACTACATCCAGAAATTGTATCACAACTACTTGAATCTGGATAATTCCAACAAGCTCCTTGATCTTCACAAAACTGACCATCCCAACCACAATTCAATCCTCCATTTAAACTTATATTTTCACAAGCACTTGTATTTGTATAATCATAATGCGAACACGAAACCTCTTCGCAAGAATCATGAACATAATAATTATTAATCCAAGTACAATTTAACCCTAAAATAGAAGCATTAGTCTCACAATCAATTTAAGTTGTACCACTATAATCCCAACAACTTGTTTCATAACAATAATTATTATCTGAATTCCATTGACAACTCTGTCCTTTTGAACCTGTTGCATTAATACACTCTTCTTCCTCCCAAAAGTTCCAACAGGCAATTTCATTACACTCTCCAACATAACATCCACTAGAACTAAGATTATTACATTCATCTACAGACTTTCCCCAACAAAGGTCTGAAGGTCCATTACAATTATTTGAATATTGACAATTTAATCCTCCATTTAAAGTAGAATTATCACAAAGTGTTTGGTTTGTTTGAAAACTCCAACAACTAGTTCTCTCACACCACCCCATACCAGTTCCACTTTGCCATTGACAATTTTTCTCTGTTCCAGGAATAGTCACAGGACAACCACTTTCATTCCAGTAATTCCAACATCCTTTTTCTTCACACCAACTTCCCCAATCATCTGAATTAAACTTACATCCAAGATCTTCACAACTAGATTGATCACTATCATACAACCAACAATCAAGAGCCAAAACAAAATTTAAAGAAAATAAGATACCAATAACTAATACTAAACTTAAAAAAATAGATTTATGGTACACACCTCTCATTTTTATAAAAGAATAATAACTCTTCTCTTTATAAATGTTTTCATGAAACTCGCCAGTAATATCTATTTTTACAAAGATTAAGAAACCAAATTAGAACTATTCTCCTCAATAATAACAAATTAAATTTAAATATTTCTAATCAAAAAAATATAATAATAACTAAAAACCTGTTTCAAAAATATAAGTTTCAGAAATATAATCTCCCTAGAATTTTTATTTTGATTGACTTAGTTTTTATTTTAATTAACTTAGTTTTTATTTTAATTGACTTAGTTTTTATTTTGATTGACCTTGTTTTAAAAAACTTTTCTTAAAAAATTTCTCATAAAAATAATAATACCAAACTCCTATACTTATTAAAAGAATAAGGACTACAAAAAAAATCAAAACCCCTAACCAAAACGAGGTTTTTTTATCACCTACTGTTTCATCTACTACTTCTTTCGCTACTTCACCATCACTTAAAACTTCTTCCCCACTTACAACTTCTTCATTCTGTTCAGTGACTATAACTTCCTCATGAATACTTTTCACAGTTATATTTGCTTTACTATTTGAAATATCCTCTAACTTAACATAAATATCATAATAACCATCTCCAAGAACATCAAATTTCTTTCCAGTTCCAATACTAAATATTGCTTGCTGAGGATCTGATGAAACATTTATTGTAACAAGAGTAGTTGTTAAACTTATAACTCCAACATGATGATTTACTCCATTTACTTTAACTCTTAATCTTGTTTTTGCCCCTAACATTTTTGAAGTTCCATTAATAAATTTTTCATCAGTTATTATATATGTTATTGTCCAACCAGTTGCTGCAACTGAAGTAGTATCGCCAGTACCAGAACTACTAGAGTCATCATCATCATCATCATCATCACTATCATTAACAACAACTGTTGTAGTATTTGTATTATTTCCAAAAATACTAAACAAGCTAAAATGACTCACATTAGCCCAAATATAATTACCACTAGAATCTAATCCTTGGATAGGTTCAAGCTGCCAAGAAGATGAACTTGTATTATAATAATAAATTTTTAAACTAGATTCATTAGTTATATTTCTTGCTGTAAGTTCAGAACTAGTATAAGAGATATTTATTAAAGCCCAGCTTAAATTTCCAAGAACCTCAGAACTAGCATTAATTTCTATTGATTTCAAATGATTTAAATCACTATTATTAGCAACAGCACTTGTATTTAATTTTGCTTTAGTTAAAGCATCACTAATATTATTTATAGTAACTATTGTTAATATTAAATCAACAACACTCATGTTTATTTCTTTAGAAGTATTAGCAATAAATTCAGTAGTATTAACAAAATCTACAATTACAGAAATAAGAGTAGAATTTTTATTTCCAACACTGTCATTAATAGTTATATTTAAAAGATAAATTTTTGGAACCAAAACAGTATTATTAATAATCAATCCCGAAGTTCTATTAATCGCAAAATTACTATTCTCTATAAAATAAGAATCAAAATTACTATCTGTTGCATTTATATCATAACTAAATGCTTGTGAATAATTAATTGTTTGATTACTAGGAATTATACTAAAATAAGGGATCACACTATCTTTAAAGAATGTAACACTCTCACTATTATTAAGATTCCCACTAGAATCATTACAATGTACACTCCATGTATTTGAACCTTCAACACTAGTCATATCACTCCAGTTCACACCCGCCACAACAATAGTTGAATTATCACTCCCATTATTCCACCAACAATGTCCTGCTTCACTTACCGTGTAATTAAGATCACTTACATTAATAGAATAACTAGAATTTAAAGGATAGACTATTGAAACATCAGGAGCAGTTGTATCTAATATAATTGTCCTTGTTGCAGTTGTATTTAAATTTCCAAGAGTGTTATTAACACTTGAATTTAAATAATAAGTTCCATCACTTAAACCGGTAAAATTAAAAAAATAAGAAAATTCTATGGCACCTCCGCTTGAATTAAAACTCGAATTTATTAAATCATAAGAACCATTATAAAGAGAAATAATTATAGAATCAATTTGACCTGCACTAACATTAGCACTAACATTGGCAAATATCCAATCTTGTGAATAATTTCCTGTCTGTGTTGTTGAACTCTCAAACTCTATTAATGGAGGAGGGGGTAAAGCAATGTATATTGAAACTGAACCTTGATTTAACTGAGAATCAGCATTTTCATCAATAGCAGTAACATTTGCCTGATTACTAGAATTACAATCTCCACTAGCTGTAGTAAGATTTACATATAACAAATAAGAACTATTTGAAGGAATACTTACTGATACATTATTCCAGTACACAGTTCTAGATGAATAATTAATCTCATCAGGAGCAAGAGAAGCACTGGTATAATTAAAACCATCATCATAAATATCTACAATAGTCAAATTAGTGATATTTGTATCTCCTGTATTTGTTATATTAATTAAATACTGAGCAACATCTCCTGTATAAACCTGTCCTGAATTTAAAATACTTTTATTAACTGTAAAAATAAATTGATCTGAACTCAATTCACTAACTTCAAAATCCTCAATAGAATTTTGCATAACTCCATAATCTGAAGCAGTAAACATAAATTTATAGGTACCATTTGTTATATTTTGTTGTGAAAGATTTAAATTTTGATTACCTGAAACATCATATAATACAATCTCACTTGAATTATAATATATCCAAGAAGAATCTTCATCTCCGCCATCAGAAGTATTAAAATAATAGGTTTGAGGTTTAAATTTGCTTGTTCCATTTTCTATAATAGTTGTATTAATAATACAATCCCCATCTCCACACCATAAATCATTTCCTATGCCTAAAAAAGGTTTATCTGAGCCACTAACAGAATCATTATAAACAAGCCAAAAATTATATTCCTCATCACAATCATCATGACATCCACAATCATAATTCTCTGAATCATTTTCCTTAAAACATCCTGGAACAACTAAACAATAATCACAATATTTAAAAAAAGCAGAAGTAAGTGTATTATTAAGATAAAAAACTTCTTTAGACCATGTTGCATTATAAGTTCCACTTTCAGAATCATCCTGATCTTCAACCTGACTTTCATTAATTAAAGAAGTCCAAGCAATTACAGTATAGTTGCTTTCATTAAGAAGGTAAGAATTAACAACATTCAGATAAGTTTCGGTTATATTAATTCTTATAAAAGCATCATCACCTTGAATGAGATTACTATTACTCAAATTAGGAGGGATATTGTCAATTGTTATTTTTTCAACTTCATAACTATCACTATTACTTGCATTATCACTAGCATTTAAAACAAGAGAATAATTTTCACATTCCAAAGAACAATAATAGGTTGTATTCCATTCGCATAAAGTCCCATTTTCTACACTAGTATTAAAGCAAAGAGTTCCATTAACAACTCCTGAAGAATTATAAAGACTTATTGTCCAGTTTGCTAAATTTGTGCCATTTACAAACCCCATAATATCTACTGAAGCTCCACTTACAAATGTCATGTTTCCTTCACTTAAATTATAATAATTTACAGGAGTAGTGGACAAACCATTAATACTAACCGTTGGAGTAGCACTAAAAAAACTAATACTCCCTAAAACAAATATTAGAAAAAATATTAATAAGACTTTTATTTGTTTACACCCCATCTTAGAAAAACAAGAATATTAATCTATTTAAATCTTATTTTATCACAAAAATTTCTCTTTATTTAAAATCCTAAAATAATAAAATAATAAATTAATAAATTTATTAATCTTCTTCATCACTAACACCCTTGCTGCTCACAAAAAAAATACATTCATTATCAGGAAGATTTGGGCTATCTATTAATTTAGCAACTCTGCTATTTTTTTTACCTCTTCTAATATAGATTCTAAAAGTTGAAGCATGTCCCACAATATGACCTCCAATTGCAGTTGTCGGATCTCCAAACATCATTGCAGGATTTGCCATTACCTGGTTAGTAACATATACTGCTAGATTAAATTGTTCTGCCATCTTCATTAAATTATGTAAATACTTATTCAATTTCTGCTGTCTATCTGCAAGTTGCCCTCTTCCACTAAACTCTGCCCTAAAATGTGCTGTTAAAGAATCAATAACAACTAACCTAATAGGTTCTCCATTTTTTATTAATTCTGCAACTTTATCAATTAATAATATTTGATGATCTGAATTAAATGCACGAGCAACTAAAATATTTTTTAATACATTTTCAGGATTTGCTCCTTTTGCCTCTGCAATCTGTTTTACTCTATCAGGCCTAAAAGTTCCTTCTGTATCAATATAAACAGATTTTCCTTCTGCACCACCTTTTTCAAGAGGCAATTGCGCATCAACAGCAAGAGTTAATCCTAATTGTGTTTTTCCAGATCCAAATCCACCAAAGGCCTCAGTAATTGCTTTAGTTTCAAGACCTCTTCCACCTAATAAATTATCAAACTCTTTACTTCCGGTTGTAATATAAAAAACTTCCTCTCTTTTTTTTGCAAATTCCATCCCATCTTGAAATCCAAGATCCATCATTTTCCTAGATGCTTGTATAGCTTTTCGTGCAGCAGCTTCTCCTAGTCCTGCCATATCTCCTAACTCTTTTGGACCTAAAACTGCAACCCCCATTAAATCAAAAATTCCAGCAGCTTCCAACTTTTCAATCGCAGCAGGACCAACACCAGGCAAATCAGAAAGCTTCATTACCTTTTCTTCCTTAGCTTCTTTAGATTTTTTTGCAACAGTTTTTTTCACTTTCTTTTCAACTTCTTTTTCAACTTCTTCTTCAGGTTCTTTTTCAGATTCTTTTTCACCTTCACTTTCAGGTTCTTTTTCACCTTCACTTTCAGCTTCTTTAGCTTTTTTCACATTCTCAACTTCTTTTTCAATAACCATATTCAAATAATACTAATTTTCTTTATAAGTATTGTCTAAATCGGTTGTATATGTTATTATATTATATAGATTACCCCCTATTATCAAAAACAAACCCTCAAAATAACAATACTATAGCAAAAACAATAACATCAATAAGAATTAAAGATAAAAACAAAGTCTCCTCTATTTTTCCACCACTTCTTATAAAACCCTGACTCCTAGCTTTAAATGGCCAAAAAGGTTGTATTCCATCTTTTGTAAAAGAATCACATACCAAATGAACAGAATAACCCATAAAAAATCCAAAACTTGCTACTGGAAAAAACATAGCAATTAAAAGGGATAAAATTACAGCAAGAGTAAAACTATGTACAACCCCTCTATGTTTAACAAAGAATTGTAAAGGTTTAGTCAATAAATTCTTTCCTATTGTTGAAAAACCAGTATCTGCATCTGGTAGCATTGTAGCAATCAATACCATTACAACAAAAACAACCTTATTATTAACATATTGTACAAAAAGAATAATCATAAGAATTGCAAACATTAAATGTGTTCTTAATAGCATTTTCACCTCAGACTAGATTATTAAATCAAAAGAAAACTATGTTTTTAAAATTAAGCTTCCAACTCTTCTATCAACTTATCAACATCTATTTCTTCAAATCCAGAAACAACAAACTCATCATTATCATATAATGCATTTCTTCTTACCTGACCAGCAATAATCATTTCTTTACCAACTAAATTATCTTTTTTAATTGCAAAAAGTTCATTATTTTCTAATTCTTCTTTAGTCATTAATTTTTCTAACACCTCTGAAAATACTACTGCCCTTATTACTTCAGTTCCATCATCAACAAAAATATTTAGCAAAGCCTTTTTTTCAGGAATAATTTTTCCATGTTCCTTACATTCTTTTAACTCATTAATTTTTTTCCTACATTCTGGACATACTTCAAAAAATCTAGGCTCAAACATCTGTACAATAAATGCCCTCGTACTTACATTTTCATTAGATGAAAAATTAACAATTTCTTTTTTAATAATTGGTTTTTCTAAAACTATGTTTTCAATAACTTTATCACTCACTTTAATTTCTGAAAAACCACTTAAATGTAATTCCCCATTTCTCACTCCTGCATTCGCAATCTCAACAATCCCATCCTTGACAAGCTCCTTTTTATCAATTAAATTTATATGATTTTCATCCCATAAAACCGTCCTAATATTACTTGTATCGTCTGCTAAAATAAAACTTCCAATCCTTCCACTTCTTCCGTTTTTATTATAACTTCTAACTGGAAATAATTCAATTATTTTTCCAGTCAAATTTATTTTCCTCATACCCGGAACAATCTGAGAAATCTTAACTATCTGTTTATCAAAATTAATATTTAATTCAGCAGCAATTACCTGAAGAGCTCCTTCTTTACTTATTAAACCTGCAAGTTTTGCCTGTTTAGCTTCTACTTTTACTTTAAGTTCTTCAATAGAAACTCCTGAGTTTGTCGAAATAAACTCAATCAATTCTTCATAATTTCCTTCCATTTTCACCTTTTTAATCCTCAAAAATTAAAACCTGTAGCCATTTATAAGAATTATGGTTAATAAAAATAATGATTACAAAAACTCCCCTATATTTGAACGATAAGTTTCAGCAAAATCTTTATATCCTCTTGAAAAAAGTTCAGACTCGATTTGAGAAGAAATCTTAGATATTGAAACAACAGGACCAAACAATCCTTTTTCAATCGAAACCTTAATAAGACCTACAAGCCCATTTTCAGACCTTATATCAGGAACTGCCCTACAAATAAGATTACTAATAAAATTTGCATGATATTCTATAGATTCTCCATCACTATAAATGACCCTAAAAGGGCCATTATCCTTATCCTCCTCATGATTATCCTTATCATCTCCATTGTTATTATTAGTATTATTACTTACCATACAAAAAAACACTAAAACAGTTTTAAAAAGTTAATTATATTAAAAAATTTAATAAACTCCGTTGTCCGAAGTTCTAATTAAAATTTTTGGAATATTAATTTCTCTTATGAATTTAATTTTTCCGCC